>JBJDZF010000126.1:6061-21274 GCA_051867855.1 Eubacteriales bacterium | reverse complement strand
AGATTCAGATCCTTTTCTTTCGTCCCGTTTTTGCTTACGGTCCCGCCATCCTCACCCCCGTGTCCGGCATCGATCACGATAACGCGCGAGTCTCTGTATACGGGAGTGGTCCCGACATTCGTTTTTTTATCCGCACTTTTATTGCCGGGGATACTCGACAGCTTTCCTCCGATAAAAAAGAACAGGGAAGCGATCATTGCAAAAATCAAAACAAAAGCAACAAAGGAAATAATATATTTTTTGGTAACGCGCCCGTGTATCGGCATATCTTCACCTCGACTGATATTTTTTATACCATTAATATTTATGAACACAAATGCCAATTAATCACTAAATTTTCTTTTGTTTTTGACCTATAATGAGAAAATTAAATATACGGTTATAAAAGATATTGACAATACAGTCGCGTTTTGATATAATCAAATTTGATATAGATCAAGATGTCCGGGGGCATTTTCTTTTATATAAATTGTTGCTTGGAGGTATTGTATGGATTATAGCTCAAAGTTTATAAAGGAAGGTATTACCTTTGACGACGTTCTGCTCGTACCCGCGAAGAGCGATGTGCTTCCTGCGGATATCTGTCTCAAGACGCGACTGACAAACAAGATCTCTCTCAATATTCCGGTCCTCAGCGCCGCAATGGATACGGTTACCGAGTCCGGAATGGCTATTGCCATTGCACGTGAGGGAGGTGCTGGTACCATTCACAAAAATATGTCAATCGAGGCGCAGGCTGACAATGTGGACAGAGTGAAGAGGAGCGAGAACGGAGTTATTTCAAATCCGATTTTCCTCGGTCCGAATAACTATGTTTACGAGGCAGAGCAGCTTATGCGCAAATTCAAAATATCCGGTGTACCGATATGCGATTCGGAGAAGAGGGTTATCGGTATTATTACCAACCGTGATATGAGATTTATGGTGGATTTCAATGTCAGAATTGCCGATGTGATGACCAAGGAAAACCTTGTCACAGCTCCGGACGGTACAACTCTTGCAGAGGCGCAGGAAATCCTTCGCAAGCACAAGATCGAAAAGCTTCCGCTGGTCGACAAAAACAATGTTCTCAAAGGGCTTATTACCATAAAGGATATCGAAAAAGCAACAAAATACCCCAATTCGGCAAAAGACAGCAGCGGTCGTCTCCTTTGCGGCGCTGCCATCGGAGCTACACGTGACGTTCTCGACCGTGCGGGCGAGTTGCTCGCTGCCGGCGCGGATTTTCTTGTGTTGGACTCCGCTCACGGTCATTCGCAGAATATACTTAACAGTATTGCAAAGGTTAAAAACGCATTCCCGGATTGTCAGCTGATTGCCGGAAATATCGCAACAGGTGAGGCGGCGCTTGACCTTATAAAGGCGGGTGCCGATGCGATCAAGGTCGGAATCGGGCCCGGCTCGATTTGTACCACCCGTATAGTCGCAGGAATAGGTGTGCCGCAGATCACCGCGATCTGTGACGCCGCAGAGGTGGCGGATAAATATAATATTCCCGTAATTGCAGACGGCGGTCTGAAATTCAGCGGAGACATTGTCAAGGCGATTGCCGCGGGCGCAAGCACGGTAATGATAGGATCGCTCTTTGCGGGATGTGAGGAAAGCCCCGGAGACGAGGAGCTCTTCCAGGGTAGAAGATTCAAGGTTTACAGAGGCATGGGTTCTATTTCGGCAATGGAGCAGGGCTCTAAGGACAGATATTTCCAGGAGGGCAACAAAAAGCTTGTTCCCGAGGGAGTCGAGGGACGCGTTCCCTTCAAAGGACCGCTTTCCGATACGGTTTATCAGTTGATGGGAGGACTCCGTTCAGGTATGGGCTATTGCGGTGCCCCGGATATTGAGACACTCCGTGTAAACGGTAAGTTTGTAAGAATTACGGGCGCAGGACTTCGCGAGTCTCATCCGCATGATATCAATATCACAAAGGAAGCC
Organism: Eubacteriales bacterium; assembly: GCA_051867855.1. Taxonomy (GTDB): domain Bacteria; phylum Bacillota; class Clostridia; order Oscillospirales; family CAG-272; genus HGM12713. Next base: position 19,342 of record JBJDZF010000126.1, on the reverse strand, counting down.
CCCAACTATTCATCTATGTGATCATAAGACGCAAATAAGGCAGGCATTTATGTGCCTGCCTTATTTGCTTTATCCGATAACAGAACCGACATTCAAGGTCAGTTAAGCTCTCCGGAAATTTTTCTGTCGTCGAGCGATACGGTCTCCTTTGTTACATATGTCGGCTTTTCCTTGCCGAGAACGCAATCCGCTCCGATGATTACCTCCGTCACGTCAGTTCTCGAAGGAATTTCATACATAATGTCCATCATAAGGTTTTCCATTATCGAACGTAATCCTCTTGCACCCGTGTTGCGCTTTATCGCAAGGGAAGCCACAGCTTCAAGCGCGTCATCGCTGAAACGGAGCTTTACTCCGTCCATCTCGAACAGCTTTACATACTGATTGACAAGGGAGTTTTTAGGCTCGGAAATAATTCTCACGAGCGCATCGAGGTCGAGGTCGTTAAGCGTAACTATAACGGGTATCCTTCCGACCAGCTCCGGGATAAGACCGAATTTGACGATATCGTGCGGAACTACATCCTTGAAAATACCGTTTTTCTTGCGTTCCTCTTTTTTCTTGATCTCGCTCGAAAAACCGACGGTCTGATTGCCCTGACGGCGCTCGATTATCTTATCAAGCCCTTCAAATGCTCCACCGCAGATAAAGAGAATGTTTGAGGTGTCTATCTGAATGAATTCCTGATTCGGGTGTTTTCGTCCACCCTGCGGCGGAACGTTGGATACGGTACCCTCGAGAATCTTCAGCAGAGCCTGTTGAACGCCCTCACCGGAGACATCCCTTGTGATAGATCTGTTCTCGCTCTTGCGCGCGATCTTGTCGATCTCATCGATATAAATGATGCCGTGTTCGGCAAGCTCAATATCATAATCAGCCGCCTGAATGAGTCGCAGGAGAATATTCTCGACGTCCTCTCCCACGTATCCCGCCTCGGTCAAAGTGGTGGCATCGGCAATTGCAAAGGGAACCTTGAGGGTTTTTGCGAGTGTCTGTGCGAGGTACGTCTTTCCGACTCCGGTGGGACCGATGAGAAGTACGTTGCTTTTCTGAAGCTCAACATCGTTCTGCGGTTCGTCTCCCTTGCCCCCCGACTTACGGTTTTCCTTGCTTTGCTTGTGAAGGATACGCTTGTAATGATTATACACCGCAACCGAGAGCGCAACCTTTGCCTCGTCCTGACCGATGACGTATTCATCAAGAGTTTTTTTGATTTCCATCGGCTTAGGGAGAGATGTCATAGAAAGTCCCGTGAACTTATCGCTTTCCTCGGTGTTTTCATAGATCAGCCGCTCACAGGCGTCGACGCAAAAATCACAGATGTAAATGCCGGTGGGGGAGGGGATGAGGAAATTTACCTGATTTTCCTTTCGTCCGCAAAAGGAGCAGTATCTGATCTTTTGCGGAGATACGCTTCTGCTTCCCCCGCCGTTATTGCCGCTGTTTGTTGCCATCAATAATATCCTTTCCGAGCTTTATGCGCGTTTGTCGTAAATCTTGTCAATAAGTCCGTAATCGAGCGCCTGCTTTGCAGTCATGAAGTTGTCGCGCTCCGTATCGCGTGCGATCTCCTCTATGGAGCGACCGGTGTTTTCCGCGAGGATCCTGTTGAGGTTGTCACGCGTGCGCAGAATCAGTTCCGCCTGGATCTTTATGTCCGTCGCCTGACCCTTGGCTCCTCCGAGCGGCTGATGAATCATTATCTCACTGTTTGGAAGGGCAATTCTCTTTCCCTTTGTTCCTGCGGAAAGCAGGAATGCGCCCATGCTTGCCGCCATTCCTATACATATTGTGGAGACATCGCACTTTACGAAATTCATGGTATCGTAGATCGCCATTCCGGCAGTAACTGAACCGCCGGGGCTGTTTATATAGAAATCTATGTCCTTGTCGGGATCCTGCGCTTCGAGGAAGAGCAACTGTGCCACAACCAGAGAAGCTGTAGTATCATTTACTTCATCCGAGAGAAATATAATTCTGTCGTTCAGAAGACGGGAAAAAATATCATATGAGCGTTCGCCTTTGCTCGTCTGTTCGACCACCATGGGGACAAGCGCGTCATATATTCCGTTCCTACCGTTAAACATTGGCTGATATCCTCCTGTTATACGGCGATCTGGGTGTATGCGGATCATTCCGCGTCCGTGGTCGCCGTTGTTTTCTTTGTAGCTCTCTTTTTGGGAGCGGGCTTTGCGGCATCTTCTTTGGCTTCTGCCTTTACTTCATCACTAACTTCTTCTTTAGCGTCTTCCTTGCCGCTTTCCTTGACGGTAACTGCAGCGTTATCCTTTACGAAGTCCATTGCCTTCTTAACCTTCATATCCTCGGCGATGGCTTCCTCCGCAATGCCTTTCTTGACCTCATCTACTGTGATCCCGTACATTTTTGCAATGTTGTCGTACTCCTGCTCGATATCCTCGGGGGTTGCCACGAGGTTCTCAAGTGCGGCGATCTTCTCCAGTGCGAGACGGAGCTTAACCTGACGTTCTGCCTGCGGTCTCATCTGTTCACGGAGAGAATCGAGTGTAAGTCCGGTGTACTTGAAGTATGTTTTGAGGTCAAGTCCGTTGGCACGGAGTCTGTTGTCGTAGTCACGAACAAAGTTTTCGGTCTCTGCAACGAACATGGGCTCGGGAATATCGGCGTCAAGCTTTTCGATAAGAGCCTCGGCAAGCTTTTCCTCAACTGCATTTTCAGAAGCACTCTCATGCCTCTTTTCGATTTTTGCCTTTACGTCTGCCTTATATTCATCGAACGTATCAAATTCGGAAACATCTTTCGCAAATTCATCGTCGAGAGCGGGAAGCTCTACTTTTGTTATGGAGTGAATCTTAACCTTGAACACAGCGGGCTTTCCTGCGAGCTCTTTTGCGTGATATTCCTCGGGGAAGGTAACATTTACGTCAAACTCGTCGTTGATATTCTTTCCGATGATCTGCTCCTCAAATCCGGGGATAAAGGAGCCGGAACCGATCTTCAGAGAATAATCCGTGCCTTTTCCGCCCTCAAATGCCACACCGTCTGTAAAGCCTTCGAAATCTATAACCGCGGTATCTCCGTTTTCGACGGGTCTGTCAGTAACATTGATCTCACGGGAATTTTTCTCTCTCGCCGCTTCAATTTCAGCATTGACTTCCTCGTCGGTGACGGGGGTAACTTCCTTTTCAACCGCGATCCCCGCATAATCTTTTATCTGAACATCGGGCTTTGTATAAACCTTTGCGGAGAGCAAAAGTCCGTTATCGTCTATCGACACAACATCGAATTCAGGCTGACCGACAGTTTCGAGTCCGGATTCTTTGAGAGCGTCGGAATATGCTTCGGGTATGAGGGCATTTATTGCATCCTCATAGAATATGCCCTTGCCGTACATTTTTTCGATGATGGCACGGGGAGCCTTGCCCTTTCTGAAGCCGGGTACATTTATCTTCTGCGATTCTTTCTGATAAACCTCATTGACAGCCTCGTCGAATTTTGCTTTGTCGACCGAGAATTGCAGTTCATATCTGTTTTTCTCGATTGATTCGGTCTTTGTCAAACTCATTTTTTAGTTCCTCCAAAAAAATAATTGCTTTTTTTACATACATCTCTTATTTTACTTTTTTTATTGTATTTTGTCAATACCAAATACAAATAAAAAGCCCGATTTGTGAGGATTTTTAAATCAAAAACGGATAGAAATCGAGATAATCTGCTGAAATCAATCTCAAATCAATGTTTTTGTATTTATAGCTTCCCGGGCAGGAATACTGTCCGTGAATATGTCCGAAATATGCGCGGCGTACTCCGTACTGCTCGAGAAGACCGAGCGTACCCTCGTTCACGAATCCGTTCCAGAGCGGGGGAAAATGAAAAAAGGCAAGGATCTCCTTTTTTTCGGGAAGTGAGCGACGCAACTCATCGGCTTTTTCAAGCGCTATTTTAAGTCTTATATCCTCGCGCTTTTTTATTTTATCGAAATCCGCGTTGACGTTTTTTGTTTGCGATGAGGGGTCGGTGAACCACCCTCGGGAACCGGTTATTATATATTCACCAACATCGATGGAGTTGTTGTTGAGAATGGAAAGCGTATTGAACCCGTGCTCGGAAAAATATTTTTCCATCTTTGAGGCGGTAGACCACCAGAAATCGTGATTGCCTTTCATAAGCACTTTTTTTCCGGGCAGGGAATCGACAAAGGCGATATCGTCCGCGGCGTCCTCAAGAGTAAGCCCCCACGATATGTCTCCGGGAATCACCACGGTATCCCGATCGCTTATGATCCGTCGCCAGTTCTTTTCGATTTTCGTCTGATATCCGATCCACCTGTTGCCGAAAATCTCCATGGACTTTCCGGGATTGTTTACGGACAGGTGGAGATCGGCAATTACATAAAGCGACATATTAATCTCCATGCCGCCACAGGCGGCTCAAATAAATATTGAAATTGCTCGTATTTGCAATGCAAATCAAAATGGGTTGGGTCCCATTTTGAGAGCAATTTGGGCGTGAAATAGATGTACTCCACTTAAAGACCTGCAGAACTTTCACGCTACTCCTGAAAAAATTTTTTTAAAAACGAATAATAGACGTGCTCAGCCGACATAATAATAGTATTCTTGTCAAGGAGGTAAATGAAAATGCACAACGATGACGTCAGAGACAATTGCGGATGTCATAACGACAAATCCGAAAAGCACATCAAAGGCATAAGCTGCGATGTGAAGAACTGCGTCTATCACGACTGTGACACTTATTGCACAGCCGGTCAGATTGCGGTAGGTCCGAGCTTTGCCACAAGCAGTTCGGAAACCGTCTGCGCTACCTTCAAGGAAAGAAAATAACCGAACATTTTTGCGGAGCTGCGGTTTTCGGGTTGACAAAGGGGATCGGATCGCCGCAATCGAGATAAAGGGCTGTTGACTGCCCGTGACTTAAAAAGGGGACTGTATCACAAAGCATTGCATGCGTTGCCCGAGTGATACAGTCCCTGTTTTTTACATAAAACTGTAAACTTCTTTCAGCATATCATCTTTTTCGATGACCTTTTTAAAGTTGACCTGACGCGAGGTCAGACCGCGAAGCGGGTAAGTGATTTCGGTCCCGGTCAAAGCAGAGAGCTGTTCGAGCGCACCCGTATCGGAGGAGGCGTTCTCCGATGTTATCGCGCGGTAAACGTCTGCGGCGAATTTATAGGGGCTTGCCGTTGAGGCAACTATTATTTTCGCCGTGTCGCCGCTCTCGTGCATATACTGCTCGGCGCAGCTGAGTGCCACGGAGGTGTGAGTGTCGGCGAGATAACCGTAATCTTCGTAATATGCCTTAAGGGTCTGCGCTGTCCGGTTCTCGTCGGCAAAATATCCGACAAAGTTTCCGAGGATCTTTTCCTTTATGTCCTCACTTACGGTATATTTTCCGCTCACGGAAAGCTCTGACATATACGTCGCCGTTTTCTCGGCTCCTGCACAGAGGTAGAGCAGACGCTCGAGATTGCTCGAGATCAGGATATCCATTGACGGGGACATTGTAAGATAGAATTTACGGTTGCGGTCATAACTTCCCGTCCTGATAAAGTCGGTAAGGACGTTATTTGAGTTTGAGGCGCATATCAGCTTGCCGATCGGAAGCCCCATCATTTTGGCGATATATGCGGCGAAGATGTTCCCGAAATTTCCCGTAGGAACGCAGACATTTATCTTTTCGCCGTAGGTGATATCGCCGGAGTTGAGCATATCGCAATACGCGGATATGTAGTAGACAATCTGCGGTGCGAGACGTCCCCAGTTTATCGAATTTGCGCTTGACAGAATGTAATTGTGCTGCGCAAATACACTTTGAGCTTCCTTGTCGGAGAAGATCTTCTTGACTCCAGTCTGGGCGTCATCAAAGTTGCCCTTAATTGCGCAGACATTGACGTTGCTTCCGGTTTGAGTTGCCATTTGCAGCTTCTGAACCTTGCTTACACCGTCTACGGGGTAAAATACCATGATCTTTATTCTGTCTATGTCCTTATACCCCTCGAGCGCGGCTTTCCCCGTGTCTCCCGAGGTCGCCACAAGGATCAGCGCGGTTTTCTCCTCGCCGGTTTTGACGAGCGCACGCGAGAGAAGCCTCGGCATTATCTGAAGCGCCATGTCCTTGAATGCGGCGGTCGGTCCGTGCCACAGCTCGAGCGAATACACACGGTCGTTCACTTTTTTCAGAGGAGCCGCTCCTCCGGGGAATGACGCTTCGCAATAAGCCGCGCGGCAGTCCTCGAGCAGTTCGTCGTAGGTATAATCGGTCAGAAATTCGGAGAGTACCGTCGCCGCCCTTTCGGGGTATGTCATGCGGCAAAGTTCTTTCATTTTTTTCTCCGTGAGTGACGGAACTGACTCGGGCACGAAAAGTCCTCCGTCATCCGCAAGCCCCTGCTTGATTACCTCGGCGGCGCTGTATTTTTTTTGTTTTGGATCTCTTGTGCTGTAATACTTCATGATTTTTCCTTCCTGAATTTATCTGCTTAAAAATTATCTCTGAAAAAGCGCTCGGCGTTTCCGTAGAAAAGCTTTTCTATCAGATCCTCTTTGTAGCCGAGTTGTAACATCCTCTCACCTACTACGGTCAGTGCCGATATATCCGCAAGAGCTTGCGGAGTCTGAGCACCGTCAAAATCACACCCGAAGCTTACCGTATCCTCTCCGCCGAGTGACAAATAATGCTCGATGTGCTTTATCACGGTGTCTACTGCGTCCGCGGCGTCACACTGAAGTCCGAGATGCTCGCAGTAAAGATTGATCCCGACAAGTCCGCGGCAGGACATTATTTGTCTGAATTCCGCGTCTGTAAGATTTCTTTTGTGCGGGCAAACCGCGAAGGAATCCGAGTGGGAGGCAATGACGGGTTTATTGTCGGTATTGAGTTCGAAAACGTCGCGCGTGCTCTGCCGCGAGGCGTGTGAAATATCGGGAATTATACCGTATTCAAAGCACTTGCGCACGGTGAGCTTTCCGAAGTCTGAAAGCCCCACTTCCGTGTCGTAAGCACCTCCGATGCAGGAAATACCCGACCAGAGCAAGGTCAGTATTCTGACGCCGCACTCCGCGAGATACGCAAGAAGTGATATGTCTCCCGATAGTATTCTCGCGTCCTCGACGGCGAGAATAAGCGGTACGGTGTCGTTTTTTCGGCACAGATCGAATTCCGATGCTGATCTTACAAAAGCGGCGCCGTCAATATGTTCTTTGGCATATGCGAGTATGTTTTTGAACCGGGCGAATGCTTCCTCGTCACCGAGTCTCTTGTCAGACCATACGGCACAGACCTGCGCGTATTTGTCGTATGGGTTCGCTTTTTTCAGTGAAACCGAAAGACAGTCGGATGACAACGAATCGGAACGCATGAACATTTCATAAAGTGTATCGCAATGCAGATCGAAAAGTGAATACTTCATCATAACCTCCGCGTTTAAACGGCAAGGTAGGCGTTTCTTATGTGGTTGATGTCGAGAATATTTCCGGTGTCTTTATCGATATACACCTCGATAACATCCATGCGCGGTTGTTTGTCCGTCGGATTTTCGGCAAGGAAAGCTCTTGCGGCACATATCAGGTTGCGCTGTTTTTTCATGTCGACGGCAGAGGAGGGCACGCCGTATACACTGCGCAAATTGCTTGCAACCGAGCGTGTTTTGACCTCGGCGAACACAATATAATCGCAGTCCGAGGCTATTATATCAATTTCCTTGTGCGAAACGTGCACGTTTCTGGCAAGTATCTTATATCCGTGTTTTTTTAAGTATTTTGCCGCCGTTTCCTCTCCCCGGCGACCGAGTCCTGCGGTGTCGCTCATTTACCGTCACCGTCGAGGAATCGTATGAATTTTGTGCGGTATATCGGTGCGGGACCGTATCGGCGCAGTGCCTCCATGTGATCCTTTGTTCCGTATCCCTTATGCTTTGCGATCCCGTACATCGGGTACTCGCGGTCAAGCTCCTCACAGATCCTGTCTCGCGTGACCTTTGCAAGGATCGAAGCCGCGGCAATCGAGGGAGAGATCGCGTCACCATGGACTACGGCGCGGCACGGCAGGGTAAAGTCACGCGTAATATTTCCGTCGATAAGCGCGTAATCCGCAGAAACGTTGAGAGAGTCTATCGCGCGGCGCATTGCCAGCAGTGCGGCACTCAATATATCCGTCGCGTTAATTTCCTCGACGGTCGCAATGCCGACTGAACAGGCGACAGCGTTCTGCATTATCAGCTCATATAGAATATCTCTCTTTTTGGGTGAGAGCTTTTTGGAATCGTCCAGACCGTCGATCACAAGTCCGCACGGAAGTATAACGGCTGCGGCAGTAACGGGACCGCAGAGCGGACCGCGTCCCGCTTCGTCCACGCCACAGACGGCTTTATAGCCTGCGTCGTAAAGTTCTTTCTCCAAAGTATATTCAAGCATGGTGATTTCCGCCAATCATTAATTGAATTTGTCGAGCGAAATCCTGCCGATCTTCGCCGCTCTGAACTCGTCTATCAGCATATTTGCGGTACGCTCGGTGTTTATCTCGCCGCCACTCATGAGAAATCCGCGCTTTTTTCCGATGGCGAGCATGAGGTCGTGATCCGAATAATCGGAATACGTCACGGCATCTCCGACCTTGTAGCGTCCGAAGAGAAGGGCAGGATACATACTCCGCAGACGTGAAACAAGAATGGTTGCGATGCTTTCAACGTCGAGAACATCGTCCTTGATAGCTCCCGTTACGGCAAGATTTTCACCTACCGTTTTATCTTCGAACTTCGGCCAGAGTATTCCGGGCATATCGAGCAGCAGTATCCCGATGTTTGTGCTTACCCATTGCTTGTCGACAGTTACTCCGGGTCTGTTTTCCACCTTGGTTTTTTTTGAGCCGCATAGACGATTTATAAGCGACGACTTACCAACATTCGGGATACCGAGCACCATCGCTTTTACGCTTCGCCCGCTCATTCCGCGCGTATCGTATTTTTCGATTTTTTTCGACAGAAGTGATTTAATGGCAACGGGGATCCTGTCAAGACCCTTTCCGGTTATGCAATCCGTCTCAATACATACTGTATTTGAGGAAGAATATTTGCCGAGCCAGTATGCGGTCGACGCAGGGTCGGCGAGTGAGGATTTGTTGAGCAGTATCACGGAGGGCTTTGAGCCGCACAGCTGTCCTATGACCGGGTTGCGCGAGCTGTACGGGATCCTTGCGTCAAGTATCTCTATGGTGATATCGACGTTTTTGAGGTTCTCGGATATCAGACGCCTGGTTTTTGCCATATGCCCGGGGAACCATTGAATCTGCTGTGAAGGCATCGGTGCTTCTCCTTGCGTATCAGTTTACTTTCCCGAATTTTGAGAAAGGTTTAATTCTCAGGATTACTTTTCCGAGAACGCTTCTTTCGTCAACGGGACCTATTGCGGAATTGCGGCTGTCCGTGGAATGGTTTCTGTTGTCACCCATGACGAAAATGCTACCCTCGGGTACGGTGTACGGAAAACTGTACGATGAAGACAGATAATTTTTCTCGTTGGAATCGAAATAATCCGATTCATCGAGCACAAAGCTCTTGCCGTCGGTATCGGTTATCGTCACCGTCCATGTGTCGAAATCTATATCTATTGTCTCACCGGACGTCGCAATCACACGCTTTACGATAGCCTTATTCAGCCGCGTATCGTTTGAATTTACGTGATGAAATACAATTATGTCACCGCGCTGAGGTTCATAAAACGCGTCGGAGACCAGCAAAAGATCCCCCTCGTGCAGGGTGTCCTCCATGGACGGACCCGTAACGGTGCACAGCCGCGCACCAAAAGAAAACAGAATAATCACAAAGGCAATGGCAAAAACGAATATTTCCACATAGTCAAGCAAGACTGCTGCGATCGAAGCACGAGGTTTTGCGTCGTCAGCCGGTGCATTGGTGTTGTTATCTGAATTTCCTTCACCGTCTTTATCATCGGAGTTCCGTTCGGTATTTTCGGGGGCGACTGTCTTTGCGTCGCCGCTTTCCTCCGCCGTGCCTTCCGCCATCTGGGCGTCGTCTGCCCGTTCCGTGTATTTGTCCGCACCGTCGTCTGCCCCGGCTGTGCGTGAGGCATTGTCTGTATCTTTAATGTTTTCGTTTTCATCGTAAAAATCGGACATGGTGTGCCTCCACTGTAAGATTTAAGTTATTTTCGGATAAATGTCTCCATAAGTGTATATCCGTTGGGAACGTAATTTCCGACTGCCGCGCAGGATTCCTCATTGAAGTTTTTCACGCCCGTTTCGGTTTTATCCGAAGAATAGATCATAAACGGCACCGGACTCATTGTGTGGGTACGCAGGCGTATCGGCGTGGGGTGATCCGGAAGAACCATGATTCTGAACGGCTCGTTTGTGCTCTTGAGGTATTCGTACACGGGAGCGAGAATTTTTCCGTCTATCTGCTCAATGGCAAGCACCTTGTTATCCAGTTCTGCGCGGTGTCCGCACTCGTCCGGAGCCTCGACGTGGATATATACAAGCTGCTCTCCGTTTCTGAATGCGTCTATCGCGGCGTTTGCCTTTCCGGTATAATTTGTATTGACGTTGCCAGTAGCGCCCTCTACATCTATCGACTTCATTCCGGCACAGATTCCGATTCCTTTTATGAGGTCTACCGCCGAAATGACCGCCGCGTCAAGCCCCCATTTTTCCTTGAAGGAGGGGAGCTGCGGCTTCTTTCCGGGACTCCAGAGCCATGCCGAATTGGCGGGCTTCAGACCGCGTGCCTTTCTGTCGAGATTGACGGGGTGATCCTTCAGTATTTCATAGCTGTCCTTCATAAGCTTGAGAAATTTTTCTCCGCCGTCAGAAACGCGGGGAAGATAATCTCCGATCCTCTTGCCGAGAATGTCGTGCGGTCTCATGAAGTTGTATTTGTCGTCGGAATTCTTCCATATAAGGCAATGGCGGTAGCTGACGCCTGTATAGAATTTTCTCTCATTGTTTCCGAGCTTATCCTCGAGCGCGCGTATGAGCTTATCCGCTTCGGGGGTGGTTATTTCGTCCGCACTGTGGTCGAGAATGATTCTGTCCTCATAGTTATCCTGCTCCTCGGTGAGGGTCACTACATTACATCTGTAAGCGGTCTCGTCAGGCTTCATGTCTATGCCCATGCTGACCGCCTCAAGCGGAGAGCGCCCCTTGGAGTATATCTTCGGGTCAAATGAGAGTATTGCCATGTTGGCGGTATCGCTTTCGGGCACCATACCGTCGGGAACATTGGAGACCGTTCCCACAATGGATCTTGCCGCAAGCGCGTCCATCATCGGCTTGTCAGCCTTCTGCATCGGGGTCTTGTCGCCGAGTTCCTTGATTTTTTCGTCAGCCATTCCGTCGGGAATCAGTATCAGGTATTTCATATTTTATCCATCCGTAAATAATATGGTATTTTTTCATTGAATTATATCATACTCCGACCTCAAATTCAACGATTTGGCGGAATAATTCAGAAAAATTTAAAGAAATGCGAGTACAAACACAAAAAAGACATCTCCGTACCTCCCATGGCGGGATTTTCGGAGATGCCTTGGAAACAGAGGGGCAGGGTAATTATTTTTCGGTTTTGGAAAGAAAATCGTCCATCAGGGTGTCCTGAAATTGCTTGAGAAGCTCGGGCGCTCTGCCGCCGACGTTTATTCCGTCTATTTTTCCCACTGGTCTGCACAGAGTGCCGGAGGATGTAACGATTATTTCGCGCGCCTTCATCATTGTATCGACCGTAAACGGTTCCTCGATCGTCGGTACACCTGCAGCGCGCGCAACCTTGAGCAAATGTGCCCGTGCCACGCCCGGGAGTATCATGCAGTCGGCGGGAGCAGTCTGCAAGCTGTAATCCTCGGTTATTATCGATATGTTTGAGTGTGCGCACTCCGTAACTCGCTCCCCCCTGTGAAAGACCGCCTCATCTGCGCCGGACTGCGCTGCAAGCTTTGACGCAAGGACGGTCGGAATCAGATTCAGCGTTTTCATATTGCAGTGCAAAAAGCGTGTATCTTCTACAAGTATTACGTTCATCGGAGTGTATATGTCGCGCAGTTTCATGGGTTTTATCATGATCCACAGATTTCCGACAAGTCCGGGGGAGGGAGCGTGATTCCTCATCTCGGTTCCTCTCGAAATCTGAAAATAGACCAGTTGTTCGTCACTGTCTACCTTATTGACCATGCTGTAAAGGATATCAGCAAGCTCACCCTTAGTGTGCGGCATTTTAATATCCAGATATTCCGCACTGTCATAAAGGCGGTCGATATGTTCATCGAGTGCGTAAATAATATAATTCCTTGTATAGGCAGCCTCGAAAATACCGTCGCCGAAATAGCAGGCACGGTCGTTCATTGGGACGTACATATTTTCAATAAGGTCATACCTGCCGTTGTAATAACCAAGATTTTTCATTTTTATGCCAAACCTCCGATGCAAGAAAAATAATACCGCGAAGCAGTGCGGTGTAATGTATTTCCGTACAGTAATAATGTTATGCGCCGTCGCACACGCTATTACATAATTTATTCGAATCAATGGATCAAATGGGAGCAAAATATTCATTAGCGCAAACAAATCACACGAGTGATTATAGCATAGCGAAAAAAATATGTCAACGGATTTGGAAAACGAAAAAATAAAATATACACAAAATTTCGAAAACCCTTGCAAATCTTTTCAGCATATGTTATAATCAACACAGTGTTATACTTTTACGATCGCGGTCGTTCGACGAGATCTGTATTGTGCAATACGCGTTTGTCTGCAATTTCAGCAGACGGGCGCGGGAAACGGCTACGGTCGGCGCGTTGTACGTAATTGAATGGTTTTATTTGCCTGAAAAATATGGAGATTATTTTAACATGGAAAAATTGTTGAAACCGTTTTTCATTGCCGTTCTTGTCCTTACAGTTATTCTTTGCGCCGCATCCTGCGAAAAGGATGATGGAGTTGATAAAGGCACAGACTTGCCAGCCAATGTAACAATTGAAGATACATCAGACTCTGAAAACACTGATGAAGGTTTTGAAAGTTCGTCAGAGACAGGAGATGTAACGACAGATTCCGATGAGTCCGGAGACAACACGGGTAACCCCGATGATCCCGGAGATAACACAGATACACCCGATGAATCCGGCGATAACACGAGTAACCCCGACGATCCCGGCGATAACACGGATAACCCCGATGAGTCCGGAGATAACACGGATAACCCCGATGGATCCGGAGATAACACGGATAATCCCGATGAGTCCGGCGATAACACGGATAATCCCGATGAGT
>JBJDZF010000126.1:0-5961 GCA_051867855.1 Eubacteriales bacterium | reverse complement strand
GATAACACGGATAATCCCGATGAGTCCGGCGATAACACGGATAATCCCGATGAGTCCGGAGACAACACAGATGATACCGGTGGAGGAGGTCTTTCCGTCTCCGAGGATACTGATACGGGCTTCGGGAAAATTCACACCGTCAGATAATATTCCTGAGGTATGCCGCACCGCGCAGACTATTAAAGTCTACTGCGAAGGTAGTTTCATAACATATTTATAAACCCAAAATACGTGGAGGTTCTGCTCATGAGAAAGTTATTTAAATCGCTTATCCTTGCTGTTCTTGCTCTTGCTGTGATTATTTGTGTCGCTTCCTGCAATAAGGATGAAGGGGCAGGTGATAGCACTACGCGCTCAACTACAGGAAGCGTCGAAGTGACATCAGACAGTGGAGAAGAATCCGGAGAGAATACGAGCGAAGGAAGCGGGCTTTCCGTCTCCGACGATACTGAAACGGGCTTCGGAGCAATACATACCGTTAAATAAAGTCTTTGCGGTAGATAGCCCCGCAGGTCGAAGTGATTCCGTGCACGAGTTCGGTTCATAATTAATTGTATTGTTTATACGGGTCTGTTTATTCCGAGGGGGCTTTGTCATTCCGATTTCTCGATCCCCGTGTATGGTTTCGCTTTACGACGTACGCGGGGACTTTTTGTATCTATTGTTATTGTGCATATATATTTGGCTATTATACACATTGGGATTTGTCTATAACTGTACAAAATGCACTATCGTGATAATTATTTAACAAAAACATATTGACAAATAAATAACAAACTGATATAATTCGGTTGTAAGGAAAAATCGGGACGGAAATATGCGATGTGCGCTGTCTCCGAAAAGATCCGACAATCAAAAATTCAGAAAGGCTGGTACTCAAACATGAATGACAAGCAGTACGAAATCGTTGACAGTGTAGAAGCGCTGGAAGCCCGTTTGGCAACCGTCAGAAAAGCGCAAAAGGAGTTCTCGACATATTCACAGGAGAAGGTCGACGAGATATTCAAGGCTGCTGCCATGGCGGCAAACAAGGCGAGAATCCCGCTTGCAAAAATGGCGGTCGAGGAGACCGGTATGGGCGTTGTCGAGGACAAGGTCATAAAAAACCATTATGCGTCGGAATATATTTATAATGCTTATAAATCCGCAAAGACCTGCGGTGTAATAGAGGAAAACGAAGCATACGGAACAGAGCGTATCGCGGAGCCGATCGGCGTTATCGCCGCGGTCATCCCCACCACGAACCCGACATCCACCGCTATATTTAAGACCCTTCTCGCGCTCAAGACGAGAAACGGTATTATTATAAGCCCTCACCCCAGGGCAAAAAAATCCACCATTGCGGCAGCAAAGATCGTACTTGACGCGGCTGTGGCGGCAGGCGCTCCCGAGGGAATTATCGGCTGGATCGACGTTCCGTCGCTCGATATGACCAACCTCGTTATGAAAGAAGCCGACATAATACTCGCAACCGGCGGTCCCGGAATGGTCAAGGCGGCTTATTCGAGCGGTAAACCCGCTCTCGGTGTCGGTGCAGGAAACACACCCGCAATTATCGATGACTCCGCGGATATCCTTCTCGCGGTCAACTCGATCATTCATTCAAAGACCTTCGATAACGGAATGATCTGCGCTTCAGAGCAGTCGGTCATTGTTCTTGAAAAGGTCTATGCAAAGGTAAAGAAGGAGTTCGCAGAGCGCGGATGCTATTTCCTGAATCCCGAAGAGACCGATAAGGTCAGAAAGACCATTCTCATCAACGGCGCACTCAACGCGAAGATCGTCGGTCAGAGCGCCTTCACGATAGCTGCTCTTGCAGGTGTTACCGTTCCCGAGCACACAAAGATTCTCATCGGTGAGGTTGAGAGCGTTGAGCTCACCGAGGAATTTGCCCACGAAAAGCTGTCTCCCGTTCTTGCCATGTATAAGGCGAAAGACTTTGATGACGCGCTGGACAAAGCGGAGCGTCTCATAGCCGACGGCGGCTACGGACACACATCTTCTGTTTATCTCGACGAGATAAAAGAGAAAGAAAAACTCGACAGATTCGCATCTCGTATGAAAACCTGCCGTATACTTCTCAACACTCCCTCTTCACAGGGCGGTATAGGAGATCTTTATAACTTCAATCTTGCTCCCTCGCTCACACTCGGCTGCGGCTCGTGGGGCGGAAACAGCGTTTCGGAGAATGTCGGCGTAAAGCACCTTATCAACATAAAGACCGTTGCGAAGAGGAGAGAAAATATGCTTTGGTTCAGAGCTCCCGAAAAGGTATATATAAAGAAGGGTTGTCTGCCCGTTGCGCTTGACGAGCTGAAAACCGTCATGAACAAGAAGCGCGCTTTCATCGTGACCGACAGCTTCCTGTACAAGAACGGATATACAAAGCCGATAACCGATAAGCTCGACCAGATGGGAATTGTATACACGACATTTTCCAATGTCGCACCCGATCCGTCACTTGCGAGTGCGATGGAGGGCGCGGCTCTCATGAAGCAGTTTGAACCGGATGTCATCATCGCTCTCGGCGGAGGCTCCGCAATGGACGCCGCTAAGATCATGTGGGTACTTTATGAGCACCCGGATGTAGACTTCCTCGATATGGCAATGAGATTCTGCGATATCAGAAAGAGGATCTATACCTTCCCGAAGATGGGTGAAAAGGCATACTTCGTCGCTATCCCAACCTCTGCCGGAACAGGCTCCGAGGTAACGCCCTTCGCGGTTATTACAGATGAAAAGACCGGAATAAAATATCCCCTTGCCGACTACGAGCTTCTTCCCAAGATGGCGATAGTGGACGCTGATTTCCATATGTCCGCTCCCAAGGGACTTACCGCCGCGTCGGGAATCGACGCCGTGACGCACGCACTTGAGGCATACGCTTCCATGCTTGCTACGGATTACACGGACGGTCTTGCGCTACGCGCACTTAAGGTTATCTTCGAGTATCTCCCCAGGGCATATGATAACGGTCAGAATGACCCCGTTGCAAGAGAGAAGATGGCAAATGCGGCTACCATGGCAGGTATGGCGTTCGCCAATGCGTTCCTCGGAGTATGTCATTCGATGGCGCATAAGCTCGGAGCGTTCCACCACATTCCTCACGGAGTAGCCAATGCGCTTATGATAGATGAGGTTATCCGCTTCAACGCAAGCGAGACCCCCGTGAAGATGGGTACGTTCCCGCAGTACGACCACCCGCACACGCTTGCAAGATACGCCGAGATCGCCGATTATCTCGGAATCAAGGGTAAGAACGACTCGGAGAAGGTCGAGAACCTTATCAAGGCAATCGACGAGCTCAAAGCAAGGGTCGGGATCAAGCCCACGATCCGCGATTACGTGCCAGACGAAGCAGACTTCCTTGCAAGACTCGACGAAATGGTTGAGCAGGCATTTGACGATCAGTGCACGGGTGCAAACCCCAGATATCCTCTCATGAGCGAGATAAAGCAGATGTACCTCAATGCTTATTACGGAACACATAAAGAAATATAACTCGGAGGAATTTTTATGAATCTGGACAGAATTATTGCAGTCAGGACTTCAAAGACCGTCTACCGTGACGGCGATAAGGCGATAAAGGTTTTTGACGCGGATTTTTCCAAGGCAGACGTTCTCAATGAGGCGCTCAATCAGGCGCGCGTTGAGGAGACGGGTCTCAATATACCCAAGGTGCTCGAGGTAACGAAAACCGACGGAAAGTGGGCGATTGCTTCCGAGTTTATAGCCGGAAAAACACTTGCGGATCTGATGGAGAAAAACCCCGATAAGAAAGACGAGTATCTCAATATGTTCGTTGATCTTCAGATCAAGGTCCACTCCAAGACCTGCCCCATGCTCAACAATCTTACCGAAAAGATGAACCGTAAAATATCTATTGCCGATATCGACGAAACCACACGTTATGAGCTTCATACCCGCCTTGAGGCGATGCCGAAGCACAGAAAGGTCTGCCACGGCGATTTCAATCCGTCGAATATCATTATTACCGAAAGCGGCATACCATATATTATAGACTGGTCGCACGCAACGCAGGGCAACGCGTCCGCCGATGTTGCGAGAACGTATCTTCTTTTCTGCCTTGACGGCAATAAGGATTTCGCGGATAAGTATATGAAGCTGTTCTGCGAAAAAACGAAAACGGACCCGCAGTATATTCAGAAATGGCTTCCCATTGTTGCGGCTTCCCAGTCTGTTAAGGGTAAGCCGGAGGAGAGAGAATTTCTCCACAGCTGGATCGACGTTGTCGATTATGAATAAAAAAATCGTGCAAACCGAGGGCAATACCCTTGGTTTGCACAAATCTCTGAAAAAATCAGAAAAAAGCCTTGACATCGGATTTTTTTGTGATATAATTCAGACATAACAAACCATTGATTAAGATTAGTAGCTTCGGATAGCTGTTTTCAGAGAGCCGCCGTTTGCTGTGAGTGCGGTGACAGTTCCGTTGTGAATGGACTTATGAGGGCGGTACGAAACCGGTGATGCCGGAAGTAGTTACCGACGGGATTCCTGCCCGTTATCATGAGGAGTTGCATTTCTGTGCAATATAAGAGCGGATGTTAACACATCAAACCGGGTGGTACCGCAGGAAAGTATTTCTCCTGTCCCTGTATTTTTGCAGGGACAGGTTTTTTGTTTTACACGGAGGAACAGATATGAAAAATCATTTCAGACGATGGCGTGCTTCATTTTGAATCGGGACGTAGTCCGCAAATTCTTATTAAATATACAAATTTAATCCTAAATTCAAAAATGAGGTAATAAAAATGAAAAAAAATATATTCACAAAAATCGTATCCGTTGTTGTCTGCTTCCTTATGATAGCTTTATTAGCTTCCTGCACGTCAGACAAAAAGGGCAATGACGACGCATCCGGCGCCGACACTTCAAAGACCTACAAAATAGGCATTATCCAGTACGTTTCCCATCCCTCACTCGATAACTGCTATAACGGTATTGTTGCGGCGCTCAATGAAAGCTCCATTGCCGACAGAATTGTAATAGACCGTCAGATAGGCTCCGACAGCTCGCCCGATACTGACTGCGGCACCTATGCGGGAGCAATGGTTGCAAAGAAGTATGATCTGATATTTGCCATTGCAACTCCTGCCGCAACAGCGGCTTACGCGGCAACGGAGGGAACCGACATTCCGGTTATATTCTGCGCAGTATCCGACCCGGTGGCAGCCGAGCTTGTTGATTCTCTCGACAACCCCGGCGGGCTTTGCTCCGGTACATCCGATGTGCTTGATTTTGACGCACAGCTCAACCTCATTCAGGCAATGCAGCCCGACGTTAAAACGATCGGTATTATTTACACATCCAGCGAGGCAAATTCAATATCCCATCTTGCAAAATTCCGTGATGCAGCCTCAAAGCGCGGGCTTGAAGTCAACGCCAAGGGGATTCAGAACGATTCCGATATTCCTTCCACAGCGTCGGCTCTTGTTAAGGAAGTTGACTGTATAAACAACTTTACGGACAACAAGGTAGTAAACAACCTCAGCGTGCTTCTTGAGGCGGCAAATGACGCGGGTATTCCGGTGTACGGTTCGGAGGTCGAGCAGGTTAAGAACGGATGCCTTGCGTCTGTATCCATCGACTATGTTGCCCTCGGTAAGGTAACCGGCAACATGGGACTTGATGTCCTCGGCGGTGCCGATATCAGAACGATGGCTGTCAAGACCATTTCCGACGCAACACCTGTTGTCAACACGGAGGTTTTAGCGGCGCTCGGTATGACTATGCCTGAGTCCTACACGAATGCCGAAAAGGTAACTACAAATAAAGATTGACACAAAAGAAAAAATATGGGCGGCGGCTGCTTTGAATTGCAACCGCCACCCGTTTGACTGTTTAGGTTTTTAATCACTGGGGGATCGTGAACGTATTACTTTCCTTTAAGTGAAGTACATCTTTTTCACGCCCAAATTGCTCTCAAAATGGGACCCA
>JBJDZF010000125.1:0-4931 GCA_051867855.1 Eubacteriales bacterium | reverse complement strand
AAGTTTCCTCCCCGCAAAAGCAATGGTATCTCTCACACATTATTCCGCGGCTCTTCTTGCGGCGGTGAGTGTGTTTTTCAGGAGCATTGTTATTGTCATGGGACCGACGCCGCCGGGAACGGGAGTGATATAGGATGCCTTCGGTTCCACCTCGAAGAAGTTGACGTCTCCCGTAAGCTTGCCGTCGGGGCGGCGGTTCATTCCGACGTCTATCACAACGGCTCCCTCCTTGACCATATCCGCGGTAAAGAAATCCGGCTTTCCGATAGCCGCCACAAGTATGTCAGCGCGGCGGCAAACCTCGGCAAGGTTTCTTGTTTTGCTGTGGCAAACGGTCACGGTGGCGTTCGCGTGGAGCAGGAGCATTGCCTGCGGCTTTCCGACTATATTTGAGCGACCGACCACCACACATTCCTTTCCGGCGGGGTCGATGCCGCTGCGTTCGAGCAGAGCCATGACACCTGCGGGAGTGCAGGGAAGAAAGTCGAAATCGCCTATCATAATTCTCCCCACGTTATACGGATGGAAAGCGTCGACATCCTTTTTGGGGTCTATTCGCAGTATGACCTCTTTCTCGTCGAGATGAGAGGGCAACGGCAACTGGCAGAGTATTCCGTGAATTTTGCTGTCGGCGTTCAGTCTGTCGAGCAGTGCATTCAGCTCCTCGCGGGAAGTGCTTTCGGGCAGTTCATGTACCTCGGAGTAAAAACCAACTTCCTCGCAGGCTCTTTTTTTGTTACGGACATAGACCTGTGAGGCGGGGTCAGTGCCTACGATAATTACGGCAAGTCCGGGACGGATCCCGGTCTTATCGAAAAGCGCTTCGGTGTCGCGCTTTATTTCTTCTCTGATTTTTGCGGAAATTTCCTTTCCGTTTATGATCTGTGCCATTTGTTCCTCCTTGCTTGGCATATTCAGCCGCGGGTGTATTTATCCTGTATTTGCCCGGGCTTTAATTATCTCTGTTATCTTTGCCGTCCTTCGCTTCCGAGTCGACTTTTGCATCCGTTTCGGTACTCTCTGCATTGTCTGCACCGTCCGTGTCGGTCAAGGCTTCCGTGCCGTTTTCATCGGGATCTCCGGTAACACTCTCCGAAACGCCGTAGTTGTCAACATAAGCTCCGCTTGCAGCTTCTCCGTCAACATCCGAAACGTTCTCTCCGAGCGTGTCGGATCCCTCGCTCTCTCCGTAGAGAGACTGCGATGAGAATTTGGGATAAGCGGGAGTATATTCAAGGTTTGTGAGCATCTCACGGTGCGATTTCACAAGATTGTATATCAGCAGAACAGAGCCGATGACAAAGCATAGAAAAGCCACTACCTGCGACACTCTGAACACACCGAGATAAAGGCTGTCGGTACGCAGTCCCTCAATGAACATCCTGCCGAACCCGTACCACGTGATGTACATGAGAAATACCTGACCGTCGAATTTTTTCTTTTTGTAGAGCGCGTTGATGATAATAAACCCGATGAGGTTCCAGACCGATTCATAGAGAAACGTCGGGTGATAATAGGTCATTTTCGTGCTTGTGCCGTATGAGAGCCCCATTCTCATGAAATACATAAAATCGCCCTCGACAAGCTCCGTGCCGTGTGCCTCGCCGTTGAAGAAATTTCCCCAACGACCGAGTATCTGACCTATCATGACGGCAGGCGCCGCCATATCGTATGCCTTCATGACCTTGATCTTCTTGTGGCGGCAAACAAAGAATATTGCGAGCGCGCCGCCGATGATACCGCCGTAGATCGCAAGCCCACCGTTCCAGATGGCTATCATGTCGAGAAAGCTGTCATACTCGTCAAGCGACATCAGAACGTAGTAAACGCGGGCGCCGACAATTCCTGCGATAATGGAAAAGAGAGCCATGTCAAGCAGGTCATCAAGACTGATCCCCTCGGATTTGGAGCGGTAGTAGCAATACAGTACTGCCAGGATCATTCCGAGAGTAATGATTATACCGTACCAGCGCACCTCAATGCCGCTTCCTATCGGAATGGTGAAAGCCACTCTGTTTACGGTAAAGGTGTCTATCCCGATACCGGGAAAGGAAATGTTGACCATATTTTACCTCCGAGCCGCTTCAAGCGGCATTTTTTCGTTTTTTAATCGGATTCCTGTTTTTATTGTGCAGGATCTGCGGGGGAGACGATCGAGAGAGTGAAGCATTCATCGTCAAAGCATCTTCCGAAAAGAGCGCACACGTCCTCGAAGCGCACAGATTTGAGGGTTGCGTCGTAATCGAAGAGGGACGCGTCCTCGCATACGAATGAGAACAGCGTGTTTGCAATGCTCTCCGTGGAGTCAAACAGCTTGACATATTCCGAATACATCACCTTTTTGGCACGGTCGAAATCCTCGCGCGAAAGTCCCTTCTTCGCTGTTTCCTGCAGGTATTTCTTCAGCTCGCCAAGCACGGCGTCGGGGTCGTCCGACTCTCCCGCCAGCGAGTTGTATGCACATCCGGCGGATATCGTATATCCGTACGAGAATGAGGGGGATATCATCTCTCTCTCAAGCAGGCTGTTGTAAAATTCCCCCGCGCGAGAGAAGAGCATTTCGTCGAGTATCGACATCTGTGCGTCTTTTCGCTGCCTCAACGCACCGTCCGCGGGAATATCGGTATCCTTTATCCCGATACAGAACATAGGTTTTGAAACATTCATTTTCTGTTCCGTGCGCTTTACGAAGGATTCCCGTTTTTCAGCTTTGTTTTCGTCGGCGCGGATGATTTTCACGTCGGCACACTTACCCGGCAGTTCTTCTTCTGCGATCTTCAGCACGGTTTCCGGCTCGACGTCTCCGACGACGATCAGCGCCATGTTTGACGGATTGTAAAAGACATTATAGCAGTCGTAAAGCATTTCGGGCGTTATATCGCCGATGGATTCCACCGTACCGCATATGTTGCGGCGGATACTGTTATGCTCGTACAGTCCCTCGAGCATCCCGTAAAAGCAACGGTCTGCGGGGCTGTCGTCGTACATTCTGATCTCCTGCGCTATGATCCCGCGCTCGCGGCTCACCGATTCATCGGTGAAATACGGGTGCCCGACAAACCTTATCAGTTCCCGGAAAGAATCCTCAAATCTGTCGGTACAGCTGAACAGGTATGCGGTTTTGTTGAACGAAGTATACGCGTTGGCGTCGGCTCCGAAGTCGGAGAAGCGCTCGAAGGAGTCGCTTCCGTCCTCGTTGGCGAACAGCTTGTGCTCGAGAAAGTGAGCGATCCCGTCGGGAACGGTGTGCATATCAGACTTGCCCTCGATTCCGAATCGGTTGTCAACCGAGCCGTATTTTGTGCCGAAAAGCGCGTATGTCGAGGTCATTTTCTTCGGAAAGATATATATGTCGAGTCCGCAGGAGTGCCTGTATAAACAGTATTTTTCCTTAAGCGGACAGGACTCGAAGATCCGTTTCGTTTCAATCATCGTCACAGTCCTCCCCGTTATGAGGCTCACTGCCCTTTAAAAAGAATACCGTATCGGGCTGAATCTTCCGCGCAGCAGATATCACCTGTTCCTTTGTTACATCGGAGATGTTGCGGCGGCATTCGTCAACGGTGCAGTCTATTCCGAAAAGGCGGCGACCCGAATAGAATCCCTGAAGTTCAAACGGATTGTCGTAGATCTGCCTGTACTGATTTTCGAGGGATTTTTTTGCGGTTTGAAATTCGGTCTCCGAAATTCTTCCCGATTTGAGGTCGTCAAGCTCCGAAAATACAGCGCTTTGCACCCGCTCTCTGTCCGATACCTCAATGCCTGAGCCTATCATTATGTTTCCCGTATACATATTGTAAGACGATGAGCAATAGTAGCACAGACCGAGCTTTTCACGCACGTTCATAAAGAGCTTTGAAGAGGGTGAGCCGCCGAGTATTTCATTTGCAAGCAGGGTCGCGCAGAAATCGGGGGAGTCCGCGCACACACCGCTCCTTGCGCCGATGACGAGCTTGCCCTGACTTACGGGCATTTCCTCGCACACGTTGCGAAGATTTCCGTCTGCACTGACGGGAGACAGCGGAACCGCAGCGTCGCGGCGCGACGCCGAAAAATCTCCGAAAACACGTGTCAGCTTATCCGCTACGGTATCACGGTCAAGCCCCCCGACGTAGAAAACCTCAATCGGTCTTGTTATGATATTGTCCCTGTAATATGCACTGATGCCCTGTCTGTCCGCGGACTCCACCTCGCGTATCATTCCGTCGAGCGTCAGAAGGTCGGGGTTATCTCTCTCCATTATCTCGGAACAGCGCAATATCGCGTATCCGCGTGGGTTATTGATCTCGGCGCGCAGGGAATCCGCCGCCGTCTTTTTCTCGAGGGCGACGTTCTTTTCGGTAAATAATCCGTCATCCCCCGTAAGCGGGCAGAGCAAAAGCTCTCCCATCAGCTCCGCGACACCGCCGAATATATCCGTGGAATCCGAACAGTAGGCGTCGTCGAGAAGCTCCGATGATATCGTAAATATCTCATTTTCACCCAGCCGCTGATTCTTTATTTCCACCGTTGCAGCGTATAGGTCGTCGAGTCGGCGGTTGAGCTGTGCCGTGCCGGGATATTTTTGCGTGCCGCGGCGCATAACCCCGGACAAAAGCAGGTTATACGGCGAGGATATTTTTCGGCGCGGCATGGCAACGGAGAATGACAGCATTCCGGTCTTGAATTTGTCGGTCCTCACGCTGCACAGCGTAATTGATGTGCCGAGTTCTGTGATTATCGGGATCATTTGTGATTTAAACCTTCCACTCATCCGAATGCGGATGATAATTTGTAAACATACTTAAAGTAATTATAACTCATAAAGCTTCCGATTTCAATATTTTGCCGACATATTTTCGAAAGTTTTGCCAAAAGCAGACTGCCTGTCGGATGGGTGGAAGCAGTCCGTGCGCTTTACCGTGTAATTTTTGACTGTTTTCTATTGACAA
>JBJDZF010000124.1:0-4943 GCA_051867855.1 Eubacteriales bacterium | reverse complement strand
CGTTTCCGCTGAATGTGGAGATCACGCGAAGGTATGCAGAGAAGGTGTACTGACCTGCGGGGAGTAATTCCGTTACCTGATAAACGCCGTTTTCGACGCAATCCGTATTGTAGGACTGCATACGGAGAACCTTCTTGCCAAACTTGGCATAGGTCTCATATGCGTAATTGCTGATGTAAAGATCACCACAGTTGGCGGGCATTTCTGACCATGCGGTAAGTGTCTCAAAGTTGTGACCTGTCAGAAGGTTGTTGATGTTGCTGACAATGCCTGCGCCGCCATCACCGGAATGAGGATTGATACCGCTTTCCTCGCCGTCGCCGCCTACGTTGCCGGTATCGGTAGAGTAAACATACTCGCTGACGATGTTTCCGTCATCGTCGAAGGTGTATGTAGTAGTGATCACATTGTTTGCAGTTTCACCTTCATCTGCATCCTTCTGCTCGGTGGTCGTTACGAGAGTCCTTGCGGAAGCAACGGAATAGGAATACGTAGACTTTGCACCTATAGAGTTGTCAGACCCATACTCGGTGACGCTTGTCAGACGGTTGCCGCTGAAGGTGTAAGCCACCTTATAAACCTGCGTGCCGTCTGCATCCTGGAGAGTTACGCTCGCAGGCTTGCTTGCGGAGTATGTGAGCACTGTCTTCCTGCCGTCGGGATAGGTTACAGATGTCAGGAGATTGTTCGTATATCCGTAGGTGATATACGTGCTATCGGGGGCAGTAATAGATGTGAGCTGACCGTTCGAGTTGTAGTTAAAGCCAAACTCACGACCTGCACCGTCGGTTACAGATGTGATTCGATTAGACGTATAGGTGATGTCCATATGGTTTCCTGCAACATCGGTAATCCTAATGAGTCGACCGGATGTGTCAAAGAGATAGGTATCATCACCCTGCTTGAGGGTAAGTTTTACGGGATCGTAGAGCATATCTCCGCCGTTTACATCCTCATAGAGGTTATAACACTGAGAGTTGCTGTCGCAGCATACCTGAGTTTCGCTCTTCTTGAAGTAGGTTTCCTCTCCGTTTTCACCGATATAGACGTAACCGGAGTAAGATGTACCATCGTGAACGAAGGAAGAAGCAACCATGCTTTGCATAATATTGAGCTTAAAGCCATAGCCGAGTTTCATTTCAGAGAATACTGCGGTTGAAAGATTGATGGAGCTATCGTTTGTGTAGGTGCATCCTGCGAGTGCGCTGTTGAAGAGGTGCTTGATGGTTACAGGCATTCTGTTACCGGACCAAGCGAAGTCCTCTGACTCAAACATAAGGTTGCCACACTGAAGGTCAACAGAGCCCTGACCGAATCTGCCCAGCTCGTGAGTATGAGTGCGGTAGGAGGTATTTACGCCGTAGCTCGACTCGTAGGTAATTACGATCTTGGGAGCATAATCGCCGCCGTAGGAGCTACCGTAAAGAGTGATGTTGTTCTGCGATGTGATCGACTCGTCAAGCATTTTGATAACAAGCTTAGGGTAGTAGCTTTCGTTTTTGTTGATCTTATCCACGAGAGTGGTGATGTCAAAGGTGTAACTGATAACCTCTCCGTCCTCGCAGTGCCCCATTCTCATCCTTGCGAAGTCGATCAGATTGGAGTCATCAATGGGAGTACAAGCACCAGTGCAGATCTCGTCGGTTACCTGATACAGACCGAAGAGAGGATAGGTGCCGTATTCGGAAACGGAAGAGGATTGGAATACCTGAAGCTCGGCTTTCTTGATCCTCGGATTGCGGGGAAGAGTAGGCATTGTAAAGCTTATATACATACGGTTTGCATTAAAGCAGGTAGTGCATGGATCAACGCTGTCCGCCGCGGCGGCAACAATCACGTTGTAACTACCGGTTTTGCTGCTCCACGCCTTTACCTTGAGGTAATAGGTTGCGCCGTAAGTAAGACTTGCGGTAATACTGAAGTTCAGACCATTGCAGTCGTCATTGCTTGCGACAAGGTTTCCGTTACTGTCGTAAAGATAACCCATAGTATCGAGAGAACCCTGCGTGTAGATCGTATACTGACCTGCACCGCCGCCCGAATGTGCAGTAGAAGAGTTTGCCACGAACTTGTACCATACCTCATCACCGGAGCAACCTATTGTTCCGCTTGTCCAGTTGTTCAATGCGATATCAACAGCGGTCTTCATGCTATTGGAGGTGCTTCCCGTACCAGCGGAATCGCACGGAGGGCTGACAGCATAAGTCGTGTCTGTTGCAACGGTTCCGACAGTATGAAGGGAAGCGTTAAAGAGAGAACCGTTATCCCAACTATAAGTGCTCATGTTTGTACTGCCTGAGAGCTTGATCTGCGGGTCAATGGCAACCGGGAAGGCACGCTTGGGGGAATTCATCCAGTCTGCATCTGCGGTAACGGTGAGGAGTACCATACCGTTATCACTCGTTTTCACTTCAAAATTAACGGCTGTAGAAGTAATACCGTTGGCATCCGTCATAAAGGGTGCGGGAATGAAGAATACCTCGTCGCCTTTTTCGTTGCTTACAAAGGAGATACGCTTTGCCTGCTCATCAAACCGAGCGGTTACATTATCGCATCTGAGTGCGAACGGGTAACGGTAGATGTCGGCAGGTTTCTTGACAACGATATTTTCCTTAACACCACTGCCTTCTACGGAATATTCGTAATCCGTATCGGGTTCTACGTCAGAAAAAGTGAGAATGTCTGCTGCTGCACGCATACCATCCTTTTTGTTCTTGTGAAGATTGGGGCTCACACCCTTGTTTTTGTTTTTCTTGTTCTTCCTTGCGCATACAGTGACCTTGTGCATACCCTGCTCGATGGAGAAGATATCGTCGTTATCCTCTTCACGGCTGAACTTAGCAACAAAGTGATTTTTGCCGCAAGTAAAGTGTCTGCCGTCCTCATCTTCAGTGAGGGTACTTTCAACATCCTCAAACGTATGTGTTTCGTCATCAAACACATGAATAGCGGAGGGCGAGAAAACGCCCTGTTCGGTTCCGTTGCTCATACGGAAGACTTTAAGATTATTTCCTCTCATTTCGGGAATCTCTTCTATCCTCTTAAGCTTTTGGGACGTTGCCTGAACATCAACGTTGGAAACAGTTTCTGTTGCCTCGGACTCGGAATTATCGGAGAGAACGATTGCTTCCGAGTATTTCGTTTCTTCGGGTGCAAGATAAAGATCTTCAACACCCATATTTTCATTTTTCATGATAAAAAATCCTTTCTTTTAATATTTTTGTTTTATTTGCAGCTGCAAGTGTAGTATACGATTTAACCCCGACAACAAGCGTCGCGATTAAATCAATTCTTTATAAAATATTTTTAAGTATGGTTTATAATGGCAGATGCCATGATCTGCACTACACATATGACTGTTCATGAATACACGACATAAACATTCGAAAATATCGAGTTATTTGTTATCTATAAATACCATTTATCGATAGTTTACCTCAAGGATTTGGGGAGCAAAGTAATTGTCACCTGTAGCAATGACAGAGAACCCTGCGCCTTTCTTTTTTGCCTTCAGGATAAATCCTTCACCTCTTGAAAGTCTACCGTGCTTATCCGACATAATTGATGTCAGATCAAGATCAATATAATGATCGGTGATCTGCGAATCTGCAAGTGAAGATGCTTCTGCAATTTTGTTGTTCCAATTTGAACCGAAACTACAGAATCGCGCAGATACTTTTGATGTTGTAAGCTCCACAGCACCGCTATTAAATCTGGGAAGATGAAGAACAGCACGCAAAATCTTCTTGTCATTCAGTTCAGTCATCTTTGAAAAATCCGGGCGCGTATACAGCCATTGTTCACCAAATTCTTTTGTGCTTCCTATGAAGCCAATACTGCCGAAAGCATTATTTGTTTTTGGATTTTTGCTTTCAACTGTGGTATCCTGAAACAGTTTCGCTTCGTAGAGATTAGCCTCAATATAAATTGATTTTCCGAGCGTAGAGCAAGGTGTGATCTTTATGGTATATTTGCGGTCTGTGATCTTCTGGTAAGTCAGCTTTGCGGGAGAAATAATATTTCCGTTACTGTCTGAAGTTCCAATGCAGGAAATGGCAACGAAAGGTCTGAATCTTTCGCTCATCAAAGCAAAGTATTTATCGTTGGATCGCACTTCCAAAAATGGCTTGCTTATTTCTATAGAAAACGTATAGGATTTTCCTTCTTGGCAAGCGCTTTTGACGGCGATACCGTTTGTTGTTGGATATATCCGATCATTACCACATACAACCTCGTGATCTGAGATGCGTTTTGCGCGATTAGCAAGCGAAATAATACATGAGCCCTCAGCATTTTCCATTCGCACATTTCCGGCTATGGTGATGTTCGCATTACTACCTGTCGAATACGTTGTCTCACCTTTTGAGTAAAACTTCATATCAACTGCTTTTCGCGTTCTGATGTTGTAGATCGGGGCAGTAAAGTAGTAGGCGGTCTTGCTTCCGTTAGGCTCAATTGCCACAACTCTGTATCGATTGCAGTTTTTGTAATCAATGACAAGAGAAGCACCTTTTCTCAGTTTGAATATTTCACTAAGTATGGAAGTCATTTTTTGTTTTCCTTTCAAAAAATCTTTTGGATTTACTCTGTGTGTTTTTGCAGCGCAGAATAATATTTTCCTGTGTGAGTGCGTGGAAATGTTTCAGCAATACGCCGGTGATCGTCTGCATTTTATTATTCGCTTCCTTTTCGTGATCCGGAGCATATTCGATTTCAAGTTCGTAATCGTTGTGACCGAGATAATCATTCTTATCCAATACAACCTCACAAATCGGGTTCTTTAAAATGACATGACGTTCGGTAATAAGTTCGCCTTGAGGCTGTAGCCCCATATCAATAAAAGAATTGTCGAAAACGCCGTTTCTGACCTCAATTTCTCTTTCTGAGCTGCAATCGGTATCGACAAAATGTCGTTTGAGCGTTCCTTTGTAGTTCGTCTCCCT
>JBJDZF010000123.1:0-4943 GCA_051867855.1 Eubacteriales bacterium | reverse complement strand
TCTCAAATCAGAGGTGAAATTCCTCTGCCGTGCAGAATCAATATCATTAGTGACAAATGTTGTCACACACGACAAGTCAAAGTCGGAGATAGCACGAGAGCTAATACTCCACTGTGCGTTACACCGCTGTAAAGGTGTATGGTACAAAGCGTGGTGAAGGCGTAACCTGAAAATCTGAAATCTCCACAAGAGAGAGTATGGATAATACATGGTGCGGGCTTCCGAAACCTATGGCTATCCGTAAGTGAAAGCTATGCAGCATCGTAAGAGTGCCTGGCATCCGAAAGGATGAATATCGGAAAAAGTGTATGTAGCTGGTTTTTCTGCATACACCTCATGCGTTGCAATACGTATGCGGATCTGTACAGAAACTGTGATTCAAAGTACAGGTAGATTTTCCCGGTGTAAGGTAGCGGCCTAAGGGTTTCAATAAAAGGAAAGAGATTTGGGAACGTTTGAGAGCCTGTCATGGGAGTGTTACAGCATGATGAACATGACAGGAAGTCAGCCGTACCATAGTAGTCAGCGGCTGGGTAACGCCAGCTACACGAAGTTGAAATACTTCACGGCGAAGGGTACGAGTCAGATTGATTTACAAATTTCACAAAGAAAATCTAAGAACTCCCTGAAATATGGGTGACGAACTGCGAGGTGAGAACCTTGTGCATTTGAACGTCGGATTTTCAACCGAAACAGACCTGAAAAGAACGCAGGACTTGCTTTATGAAAAGTCAGGTCAGGGTGTAGCTTTTACCGGTCTGTTGGAAGCAATGGCGCATGAAGTGACTATTGTTACCGCTGTCCATAATATCAAATCCAACAAAGGCAGTAAAACCGCAGGTGTAGATAAGATAAAGATGGACAGATACCTGCAAATGCCAAAAGAACAACTGATACACTTGATTCAATTGAATTTTGCAAATTACAAACCCAAACCCGCGCGCAGAGAATATATCGACAAAGGAAACGGAAAAAAGCGTCCTCTCGGTATTCCAACGATTCTGGACAGAATCATACAGGAATGTATGCGTCTGATTCTGGAACCGATCTGCGAAGCACGATTTTATCCTCATAGTTACGGTTTCCGTCCGTATCGGGCACAGAAACACGCAATTCAGGATATTGTCAGTGTCATAAATGCAAGCTGTAAATCCAAAGATCAGCCGGTATGGGCTGTAGAAGGTGACATCAAGGGCTGTTTTGACAACATAAATCACCGACTTCTTCTCGGAAAGCTGTGGCGCATCGGTATCCATGATAAACGGGTTATCAAGATTGTCAGTCAGATGCTGAAAGCCGGATATATCGAACGGGACTTGTTTTATGAAACGCAGATGGGAACCCCACAGGGCGGATTATGTCAAGCTTGACATAAGCCGCCTTATGCCAAGAAAGAGATTATGCAAAGTCACATCACCAAATCTCGGATAATCTCTTAAAATCACTCAAAATTCACCTAAATTAACTTGAATCACTTTGCATAATATCCGAATCAGCAAAGGTCATTCAACCATTCCATCAGTGACGTATTATCTGTCCAACACTTACTACAACTATCATCAAAGACATCCGGCATCGTCCCTTCAATAGCTTTGCGTTTGAGCTCTGTATCTGTTTTTGCATAGATTTCTGTGGTTTTAACATCGGTATGACCGAGAAAATCACGGATATAGATCAGACTGACACCGGCTTGAAGCAGTACCATGGCTCGTGTATGCCGAAAAATATGAGGGGTAATACGCTCCGGTATCGCTGGCATTTCTAACCTGGCAGGTTCAATATACTTCGATATGATGTAAGTCACCCCTTCACGCGTCAGCTGGTTTCCACGGTTTCCGGTAAACACCGACGTATTGCTCATCCGATCAATTTTCCGGTCAGCGAAATACTGTTTCATCAGATTAACCGTATTTTTCTCAAGCGGGACCCTGCGTGTCTTTCCACCCTTTCCGTGCAGAACTGCAATTCCGACAGGTTCGAATATCAGGTCACAAGTATGCAGGTCAATCAACTCCTGTACCCGGCATCCGGAATCGTACAGAAAACACATAATGGCAAGATCACGCCTACCTGAAACAGTCGAGATATCAGGTTGGGAGAGCAGTACCCGCATCTCATCTGCCGTAAGATAAGGAATCACAGTCGATATTGTTTTCTTTGACGGAAGCGACAGAATTTTCTGAAAGTTATCCAGCTTATCCGGAAATTCAAACTGTGCAAAACGGAAGAACGAACGTATGGCGGCAAGGCGTTGGTTTCTTGTTGAAATACCGCAGCCTCGTTCCGATTCAATCCACTTCAGGAAATCTTTAATCATGGCAGCATCAATCGCTGCAAGCTTTACTTTTTCCGGCGGTAATCCTTTCGCATCTCGCAGATATTTCAGGAGGAGCTTGAATGTATCACGATACGATGCTATTGTCTTAATTGAAGAGCCTTTCTGTATGGGAAGATATTCGGTCAGAAACTCAGATAGCAAGACAGCAAAATCAGTCGGTTTCTTCATCGTACACCTCCGGTTCCGGAATGACCGCCGGAAATACGGAATTCAGTTTGCTGTGAATTTCCGGATACACATCCGCGGTCAGTCTGAGATAGTACGCGGTATCTGAAAAGGATTCATGCCCCATATAGGCTTTCAGTACAGGAAGCCAAACATTCAGGTCACGCCCCTCCACCGACCATTTTTTCAGACATCGGCAGGCAAAAGTGTGACGAAAATCGTGAATTCTGGGACCTTTGCCGCGTCCGCCATGTGAAATTCCTGCCTGATAAAGAAACCGCCGAAAATTGTGATATGCATTTGAAGATGTAATCTCTCTTCCATATACTCCCGGAAAGAACCATGCGTTTTCATCCATGCGGGAATGCACCTGCTCTGAATAAATTCGGCACCGCTCAATAATGGCAGGCGGCATAGGAACCACACGATTTCGGTCATTCTTGCTGTTCAAAATCTGCAAAACACCATTTTCAAGATCTACATTACCACATTTAAGCAGCCGCGCTTCGGAACAGCGAAGACCGCAGGAGTAGATCATTCTGAAAAACACCGGCATGACAAGATGACGGTATGGACATTCGCTTACTGCATGACAACGATCAGTTTGTTCAAAGAAACGGCGCAGCTCATCATCTGTATAGATATACGGGCTGTATTGTGCACCGGTAGGATAGAAGCCTTTGGGTAGAACAAACGCTTCTTTTCCGTTCCGATACAAATAGAGTGCAAATTGACGGAGCACAGATGCTCTTGTACTGCGGTTGGCGTCTGTTTCCCACGCTGTTTTTGCGCACCATGCCAGAACAATTTCTTTTGTAAGTGCAGTGGTATACGGGTATTTTGACGATGTAAAGTAATCGAATGCCCGCAGCCTGCCTTCATCGGTCAGATACCTATATCCGACTGAACGTTTCAGCGTAATATATTCTGCCAGCTCATCGGCAAACGGTCCGATAAAACCAAAATCGTTCAATTTTACACCTCCTCAAGTTCCACACAACATTCTCTGAGCCGTTCCACATCAGTTTTCAGATAAACATCTGTGGAATCCGGATCTTCATGTCCGAGAATCTGTGAAATGGTTTCAAGAGGAATACCGGATTCCAGCATTCTCGATGCCGCTGTATGCCTAAGAGAATGCATTCCCCGGTGCTTTTTCAGAGTCGGAAGATGTGCCAAACGCATATATCCACGAATCATTTGATGCAAATGATCGGTTTCCGAAAATGGTTGGAACGGTGCGATGTGCCTGACAAAAATGACATTGCTTTCTGCCGCCGGTCTGCCGTTTTTCAGGTAGTCAATTACTGCCCATCCCACTTTCTCTGGTATAGGGAGGACAATCGGCTGTTTGGTTTTGGATTGAACAAAGGCAAGCCGTTTTTCACGCCAGTCAAAGCAAGAAAAGGTCAGCTTTTTGATGTCGGATACGCGCAGTCCCAGAAAGCAGGCAAGCAGGATGATTGCATAGTCGCGTTTTCCTTTGGGATTTCCACGGTCAATGACAGATAAGAGCCGTTTTAATTCATCTGCTGTCCATACGGAAGGAATTCGAGTCTGCTTACGAGCCTGTATCATGGGCATCTGTTCGGCAAGATTGTTCGGATAGATACCGGATTCGTTAAGAAAACGCAGAAACGCACGGATTCCACATATACGCTGTTCTATAGTCTTGTAAGTATATCCACCAAGCGTGTTCAGATAAGCATGAATGTTTTGAAGGGTAATATCCTTACAAGCGGTGATGTTCTGCGATTCCAGATAGTCAAGCTGATAAGACGACTGCTTGAGATAGTGTTCCGTTGTAACGTCGGAATACATCTTTTGCTCACAGTAATCGGCGAAATGGTCACGACAGGCAAGAAATTCGGGTGTATGCAGAAGTTCTTTGTGCTTGTAGTACCTGCGAAGGACGCTGTGGTGCAAAGTAAAGTCTCCGATCATCCGCACAACGCGGAGATCCTGTGTTTCCTTCTGTGTAAGTTTACCGGAAGTAATGGGAACACCGAGAACTTCAGCAGCAAACTCCATACCGAGTTTTTCGGTGAAGTATTCCTCACTGCGATCTTCGGCATAACGGAGAAGCTTTTTCCATCGGTTACGATAGAAGGTCATTGTGCCTTCGGTATATCCGAGGCGAATAAGTTCTTTTTCCAGCGAACTCAGCAGTTCGGAAATGGATTCTGGTTGATACATTGGTGTAATCTCCGAAATTTTATAGATTCGGACAAAGTCCGTACTAATATTTTCGGATATTATGCAAAGTGATTCAAGTTAATTTAAGTGAATTTTGAGTGATTTTAAGAGATTATGCGAGATTTGGTGATGTGACTTTGCATAATCTCTTTCTTGGCATAAGGCGGTTTATGTCAAGCTTGACATAAACCGCCTTGCGGTGTTCCTATCTCGGTTGACTCGTATTTGCCCCGGTTCATAACAC
>JBJDZF010000122.1:0-5002 GCA_051867855.1 Eubacteriales bacterium | reverse complement strand
AAAGGGCGAAGCCCAAAGACTTGCAATGCAAGGCTTTCTGCGCTAATTATACCATGAAGCAAAAATGCTTGCTCGCAAGGGCATTTTTGCGAAGCCGTCAATGGCGCAGGCACACGCAGTGTGCAAAGGGCGAAGCCCAAAGACTTGCAATGCAAGGCTTTCTGCGCTAATTATACCATATTTTTACAATATTTGTCAAGATATTTTTTGATATTTTTCAAAAAAATTCCATTTTTCGGCATCTGCCCCCACGGATCATCATCTGTTGCCTCTGTGGATCCAGCCGAAAACAGGTTCGCACTTTGAGACATCGTTTACATGAATGTCCGTGTGATCGGTCAGCACATATTCATAAGTAATAGCGCCGCCCGTTATTGTGATAACACTTCCCGTTTTCCCATAATATTTCAGGACTGTATACTACGTTTTATGAGAGTAAATTAATATTCTCCGAGCGCAAAAAATATCCCGGAACCGACGCATAACGCAGCGGTTCCGGGATAAGTGTGTTAATTCATCGATCAGATTTCGGGAATTTTGATCTCGATCTCGTGGCCGAGCTCTGCGGATTCCGCAATACCCGAGATAATTGCCTGATTGTAGAGGATCTGGCTCGAGGGAACGGGAGCGGGTGTACCGTTCTTGATAGCGTCAAGGAAGGAGCGGATCTTCAGATCAAAGAGTCCCTCTTTCATCTTGATTATCGGAAGCTCGGTTTCGGTCTGAAGTCCGGCAACCTCGTGATAGATCTTCATAGGTCCGCCGACGGTCCCGTTCCAGCACTCCGTGGAGGGTATACGCAGGCTTCCCTTCGTACCCATGATAATGGTGTCACCGGGGGTGTCGAGGTTCATAGCCCAAGCTATGCGGAAGTCGAGAATGATCCCACCCTCGAGACGGATGAACGCCGCCGCGAAATCGTCAACAGTAAACTTCTTCGCGTATTCAGCTCTCTTGTCGGCTCTGTACCCGATGTAATTCGGATCCTGACCGAAGAATGCGGACTTGTAGCCCGAAACGGTAAGAGGCTTCGGATATCCGAGAGCATTGAGTACCATATCGAGCGAGTAGCATCCGATATCTCCGAGAGCGCCGAGCCCTGCTGTCTCGTCCTCGATAAAGGTGGTACCGTTGGGCGTCGGAATTCCGCGTCTGCGTCCGCCGCCGGTCTGAACGTAATAAACCTGACCGAGCACGCCGGATTCAACAACTTTCTTGATCTCCTGCATATTTCTGTCAAGTCTGGGTTGGAATCCGATGGAAAGGATCTTTCCGCTCTCCTTTTCCGCTCTCATAACCTCAACAGCCTCATCGAGAGTTACCGTAAAGGGCTTCTCGAGAAGGACGTTCACGCCTTTCTTAAGCGCATAAATGGTAGGAATTGCGTGCTGGCGGTTATAGGTGCACACGGAAACCGCGTCGAGCTTAAGACTCTCGTCGTCAAGCATTTCCTTGTGTGAAGCATAATCGGTCTTGACGCCCTCAACACCGAATTTCTTGAAGAAAGCCTCTGCCTTTCCGGGGATAAGGTCGCAGCCTGCGACTATCTCGACATCGGGCTGTGCGAGATAAGACTTGATGTGAGCCTCTGCTATCCAGCCGCAACCGATGATAGCAACTCTCAACTTCTTGGTAGCATCCACCTGATTCTCTGTTTTGGCGGTAAATTCGTTAAGTCCCGCCATTGAATTGTCAGCCATTTCAAAAACCTCCTCAATAACCTAATGTTTTCAGATATTCTCTGCTCTTTTCAATACACTCCATGGGAGTAAGTCCCATAGAGGGATTATCCTGTTCAACAACGACCCATGTCGCGCCTGATCCTTCAGCCGCTTTGAGTATCGACGGAAAATCCTGAAGTCCGCTTCCGACGGGGCGGAATTCAAAGTTTCCGGGACGCTTGGGAGCCTTTTTCTCGATGCCGATAAGCTCATACATATCATCGGATTTTTCGCCGTAGAAATCCTTAAGGTGAACAACGGGGCAACGTCCCGCATACTTTCTGATGTAATCGCTCGGATTCTCGCCGCCGACATTTACCCAGCATACGTCAAGCTCTGTCTGAAGATACTCGGCGGGCACCTCTTTGTAAAGAATATCGAGTGCATACTCTCCGTCGAGCCGGATAAACTCGAAATCATGGTTGTGATAAAGCAGCTGCATACCGAGCTCCTTTGCAACCTTTCCGAGCATTTTTATGTTTTCTATAACCTTCGGAAATTCGTCCGTACCGGGTCTGTCCTCGGGAACAAGATACGGGACGGCAACGAACTTACAGCCTATCTCGGCATATGCACCGAGAACGCCGTGCGGATCGGCAACCATATCGCGGTAAGGAACATGGGCTGAAATCGGCACAAGACCTATCTCGCTGCACATATCCCTGACTTCTTTTGCCGTGTGACCGTAAAGTCCTGCGAACTCTACTCCGTCGTATCCCATTTTCTTGATCTTCAGAAGCGTGCCGCGCAAATCATTTTTCGCATCCTCACGCACCGAATAAACCTGTACTGCAACCGGCAATGACATAACTGATACCTCCATATCATTATTATGATTATGGTTTAATTATATAGCATAAAATTGTCATTTACAAGTCAATACAGGAGTAAATAAAGACAAATATTGCTCACTTTTATTCTGCCGTGATCATGCAGAGTTTTTTTATTATTCGCCCCCGAAAACACTTGCCGCCACTGCCCAGGCAAGGTAATTTTCGTTGTAGATGGTTTCGAATTGTGAAAACGGAAGAGGGCATTTGCCCGTACCCGTCTCTACGTTGACCGACGGAACGCCCATATTAAGCACGCACCAGTCGTCAAGAGTCGCATCGGCGCTTGAAAAGCTTTTTTGAATGGAATAACCGCTTACATCACTCAACGCCGTTGCGAGTTGCAGTGTTTTCTCTTTCAGATCTCCTTCCTGACCGCAGTTCCAGTAGATCTTCCCCTCCTGTGAGTGGAATGATATACAGCATACAAGATTGTCCATTTCCTGAACCAGCGTTCTGAACGCCTTGACCTCGGGTTCGGATGCCGGACTTTTGCCCTTGAAATCCTGCTCGCTCGGAACGGTAATTCCGGTCTTCACCTTGCTCCAGTCGTCTATATCAAAGTTTCTGTTAAGGTCAACTCCGGCAGCATTCGCCTTCCACATTTTCAGGTACTCTCCGAGTGAGCCGTAGATCTTATAGCTCGCGTAATTTTTGCAATCGCTCTCATATATGCTCTCAATATTTTTACGTATCTCGGGCGAGCGCACCGACTCGATTCCCTGCTCGGAGAGCATGACCCCGTCGGGATTCAGCATCGGTATTACATATATCTTATATGCAGAAAAAAGCTCGGCATATGTTTTTCCGTTAAAGGTACCTGTGTTGTAATTGTCAAGGTAATACTCAAGTTGAGTCATGACAAGCAGACAGTTTATATATTCCCTTCCGTGTATTCCGGCGTTTATGATCATCTGCCTGTCCGCGCTGTCATTGCCGACAACGGCGTAATATATCTCCCTCCCGTCGAGCGACTGCCCTGCGGACTCAACCGACACAAGGTCGGGATATTTGTCGCGGAGCGCAAATAGATCCTCTTCCATATCCTCATAGGTATAAAATGAATATTCCTCACCCGAAGGGGCAACAATACGCTCATACGGCTGATATGCGGGGGTATCGGACATATTTACATATTTACAGGATGTAAGAGACGAGGATATTACAATAACGAGACACAACAGCAGTGCCGAAACAATTATTTTACCGCGATAAAAGCTGATCTTCATGCCTCCCCCTGTAAAAATCATTATCTTTGCCTATACACTTTAAGTGCGCCGTATACTTCACCTGCGCGACAACACTGTTTTATAATAACACAAATTGTCTGCATTTTCAAGATATTTTACCAAAAATGAATAAAAGCGCAAGACGAGGAAAAAATAAGAACAGTAAAAATCACAAAAGGAGCCGAAAAAGATGTCTGAAAAATTCAAGAACTCAAAATTTATGACAAAGCTGAAGAATGTTAAGGCAAACCGTGCGGCAATATTGACCACCGTTATTCTCGTTGCCGCCGTTGCCGTAATCATCGGAGTGACCGTGGCATCCAACAAAGCCAAAAAAAACACTCTTCCTCCCGCCGACACGGGAAACATCAGCGATACAACGGAAGCCCCCAGGCAGACGGAAGAGCCGAAAAACGAAACCGACAGTGTCGAAACGCCCAAACAGACCGAATCCTCGTCAAGGACCGTAGACGATAAGCTTCCCTCTCTGGTTCTTCCCGTCAAAGGAATCCTTTCAAAGCAACACGATCCCACACTTCAGGTATACTCGTCGACAATGGAAGACTACCGGGTACATCTGGGCATTGACATTGTCACCGAGGAAAACGCCCCGGTATATGCCGCGGCAGACGGAAAGATCACTGAAATCTGGGAAGATGTCAAACTCGGATACTGCATTGCAGTTCAACACAGCGGCGACTGTCTAACTGTTTATAAAAATCTGAGCAAATCCCTGCCGGAGGGAATTTCCAAGGGAGTACAGGTAAGGTCCGGACAGCTTATTGCAACCGTGGGAGACAGCGCAATGACAGAAATCGGCGAAGAGCCTCACCTCCACTTTGAAATGACCGTATCCGGAAAGCAGGTCGATCCTCTTAAATATTATGACGATAAGGCTCTGCAGTCACTGCAGATAGATTCGTCATACGGAGAATAAGCGCAAACGGTATCGCTGTAAATCAGGATCCGCAGAGAGAAATTCTCTGCGGATCCTGCGCATATTCAGCACTGTCAGAATGTGGGATTTTTTTCTGCATTACAACAATATAAAAATAAAATCTCAACAAATAATACTCAAAGCCCTTGACAAATGTTTTTTTTTGTGGTATCATATGCGAGTACGAAAAAGAGAGCCCGAGTTTGTGGGCGCTTGGTCGTGCCGTGCGGCGTTAGCTCAGCTGGATAGAGTGTTTGGCTACGAACCAAAAGGTCGGGGGTTCGA
>JBJDZF010000121.1:0-5010 GCA_051867855.1 Eubacteriales bacterium | reverse complement strand
CGTAATTCTGCTTCAGATTATCCGCGATATCCTTGGATGTGACTGAGCCGTAGAGCTTCTTGTCGGGTCCCGCCGCGTACTCAAACACAACTGTTATCTTCTCGAGCTTTGCGGCAGTTTCTGCGGCTTCCTGTCTTTCGACGTCTATTTTATGCTGCCTTGACGCCTCCTTGTTTTTAATTTCGTTTATCGATTTGGCATCTGCGGGAAGCGCGAGCTTGCGCGGTATCAGATAATTTCTCGCATATCCGTCTGAAACCTCTATCATCTGATCCTTTTTGCCCTGTCCCTTGACATCGGCAGTCAAAATAACCTTCATTTCAAATTATCCTCCGTTTATATATTTCTCCGGCATCACGGCAAAATACCGTCCGCCGCTTTTTTGTTTTTTACGTATCATGTCAGTGCGATAGAATCCGCACCGTCACAGCGTCTCAAGTGTTTTTGTTGGAATCGAGATACTCGTTTATCGCACCGATAAGCATCTCGCGGGCACTCTCAAGTGTTTTTTCACGAAGCGCCGCACCTGCCATGTCGAAGTGCCCTCCGCCGCCTATCTTCTCGAGTATCAGCTGTACGTTTATGCTTCCGTTGGAGCGCGCGGATATGTGTATCGCGTCCCCTATTTTCACCAGGGCGAAAGCGGCATTAATATTGCGCACCGTAAGGAGCTTATCGGCAGCCTTTGCGGCAGCCACTCTGTCGTGCGGTGAATCGGTACCCGCGCTCGTCGTTATCGCTATCTGGTCGCGGTACATTTCAACTCCCGCGCCGAAGAGCGCCTCGGAGCGGTAGTCGTCAAACGCCTCGTCAAAGAATGTTCTCGCGACCTCGGTGCTCGCCCCCGCATTGCGCAGATAAAGCGCGGCGGCAAAGGTACGCGTTCCGACGGTCCTTGTGAAATTCTTGGTATCGACCATGATACCCGACATCATGACATTTGCCTCTTCTTTTTTGAGGACGCCCGCAGGCAGACTCTGCTCGAGGATTTCGGTTATGAGCTCGCAGGATGACGACGCCGAGGGGTCAATATACGCAAGCGCCGGCTCGTTTTCGAATTCTTCCTTTTTGATATGGTGGTCGATAACGACCGTCTTGAAGGATTTCGACGCTATCTCGGGAGCCTCAAGTATCGAAAAGTTGTTGGCGTCAACTATCACAAGCAGTGTGCCGAAGGAGCTGTATCCGAGTCCCACCACTCCGTCGACAAAGGTGTTCTTGTATTCGTCAAGTTCAAGCAGCTTTCCGGTACAGCTTTTGAAATTTTCGCTTTCGCTGTCCGCAACAATTTTGACGTCGACACCGAGATACATCGCGAGGCTCGCCACTCCGACGCAGGCGCCTATGGAGTCGAAATCGGGATTGCTGTGACCCATTACTATGACGTTTGATGAGTTGGAGATCATAGTGCTTAACTTGTTGGCGATGATTCTCGAATGTCCTTTTGTTCTCTTCTGCTGGCTCTTTGTTTTTCCGCCGAAATAGAAAACGCCCGTCTCCTTCTTGAGAACTACCTGATCTCCGCCGCGCTGCAGTGCGGTGTCAAGCGCCACAAGCGCGTCCCTTTCCCGCTCGGCAAGCGTTTCCCCTGTGGTCGCCGCTCCGATCGATACGGTAATGGGCATATTATCGTCGCCTATGAGCACCTGACGTATAGAGTCAAGGATGTCAAACTTGTTTCTTTCGCATTGCGCGAGCTTTTTACGGTTGATAACAAGGATATATTTATCCCTGTCGTATTCACGCAGAATACCGTCCATTGATTCAGCCCAGTTTTTCAGTATCGTCTCGACCTGATTTGCTTCGGAACGGTAGCTCACCTTGACATACTGGGCGATCTCCTCAAGGTTGTCGATCATGATGTATGCAACCACGGGCATCTCCGAAAAATGTCTCTCCGAAAGCTCTGTCAAAACCGTGATATCCTCAAAGACCACCATATAATATATGTGTCCTTTGGATTTTATCGGATACTGTCTGACCTCAAAGGTTTGCTTTGCGATCTTTACAGTATTCGGTTTCTGCCGTACCGCCTCAAATCCGATATCGCCCGAGGCAGCCTCCGCCTTGTCACACATGCGCAGTATATCGTCAATGGTCTCACCGCAGATATCCGAAATATTCGAGTTGAAAAACGTGTCCTTTCCGGGAACAATACTTCTCATCGCGGCATTGACCGTAATTATTCTTCCGGTCTCGGTTACGATCGCGTATGGAATATTGACATTGTCCCTGAACGCGGAAATAACGCTTCCGCTCTGCTTTTCCGACGCCTCGCTTTCGGTCCTGTAAAGATTGATCCGCCTGTTGCAGATAAGAAAGATTATCCCGCAAAGTGCGCTGTATATTATTATCGCGGCAAGACCGCTTATGGTAGCCGGAATATCCGTATATGCGCAAACGGCTATGTGTCCCGCGATGAAGAGTATTCCGAACAGGACGTAGAGTCCCGACGGCAATTCGTCAAGACCGCGGAAAATATCGTTCTTCTTTTTCATATCATACCACTTCCCGCCGCACAGCGGCAAAATGAATTTTACGTTTTCGGGGGCATGGCTCACGGTGCAGGCACTTCAGACAAAGCATTACGCACCGCCACACGGTCATTTGAGCACATCCCTGTTCAGGTCATGGGCGTGCGCCCTTCCCGGCGCGCCGTTCCCTGATCGCGGAAACGATGATGATAACAGCTCCGCAGAATGAGGAGAGCGACAGCATGGCGTAAGGAATATATAAGAACATCGCAAAAAACATAACATAAAGAAGTGCACCGAAGCAGGAGATCTGCTTCCTTGCCGCAAGCGCGTTTATGAAGGCAAAGGCGATAACGGTAAGCCCCGGCTGAAGCACGATTGCGATATTCTCCGCCGAGGCGGCGACTAAATAATTCTTGTCCGACGACATGAACGCGTTTACAAAGAAAGCGACAATAAATACCACAGCCGACGTCACGCTCATTCGGAAGGAGAGCGCACGGATCGTGATCGCCTTGTCTTCCCCAATACATACGAGCATTGTAACGTAAAGCGAATGTACCGCGAATGCCGCTATATTACAGCTGACTATGAAAAGCGCGGGGAGAATATTGAAGATCGCGGTAATAAGCGAGCCGAACAGCTCGAGCGCATCCGCGCGGCTTATATCATACCCTATCACAGAGGCGGTATTCATGACCCGGTCTGCCACAAGCTCCGTCAGATATGTTTTCAGTGACTCGATATACGCGCGGATGTCGTCAAAGCCGAGCAAGCCGTATTTCATGAACATCCGTGCGGATATGAACAGAAGCACAAAGCAGGCAAATGCCGCCGAAACCCTGCAAACCGCGCCCACTCTTGCGGCACCGCGGCGCACCGAAACGGCAAGCACGACGGAAGCGGGCAAAAACAGAAGTGCGAGCGACGGCAACACAAAATCTCCGAGCACCGCATACGCCGCAAAATACGCCGCCGGTGCGACTATATAAATAAACGGAGAGCGGATCTCATTTATGACGAATGCGAATAAGGACACAGATGTGATAAACGAAACGAAGATACCCGCAATCTGCGGCACACCACCGAAAAACAATATTACCGCCGACAGAATACAAAACCACAGGACCGGCCTTGCCGTTCCCGCAACAAGTATCAGCACCGCGATCCCCACGACCGCCACAGCGGATGATATAGCCCCGAACAGAAATCCGGAGGTCAGCTCGGGATCCGCAAACAGCGCGATCGGCAGAAAGGCTGCCGCCGCTGTGATATATACGAGAAGCATGAGCAGCTTCGGAGCATTCACTTTGCCGTCTCCGTTAACTATCCCCGCGGAAATACCCCTTTTGTCCTTTGAATCCACGTTTTACTATTTCACCTTTCCATACACGCTTCTGCCGTAATAATACAGCAATCCTATTATAATAGTATACCATAAGAAAACAGATTTGTAAACATCAAATTGGGTTATATTTTAATTAAAATGCAAAATCAGAACACGGGACAACTCAAAAGGGCTTGCCGCACAGTATCTGCGACAAGCCCTCATAGTAAAGCGTATTCAGTTGCAGTCGAAGTAAACGAATCCGAGGATCGCCTCAACCAGCATCATGGTCTGAAATCCCGAATTCAGAAGTCCTGTGATGAAATTCGCCCCTGCGAGCACACATATCACCACTCCGAGCACGCGGCACACGGAGATCTTGGTTTTCAGCAGACCGAGCACACCTGTCACAAACATCAGCACCCCAAGCAATGCGCTCAGAATAAATGACAGAAACGACTCAATTCCACCGTCAAAAAGCGTCCTTATTGCATTTATGACAGGATCGAGTCCCAGCGCGATAAACGCCAGGCTGATAAGTATTCTTGTAAGTTTTGAATTTGTCCCCGCCATAGCACTCCTCCTTAAAATTCAATGACCTTTTCTATATATGCCTTGAGCTCCGATATCGGTATTCTCACCTGCTCCATCGTATCCCTGTCACGTACGGTAACGCAGTTGTCGTTCTCCGAATCAAAGTCATAGGTTATGCAAAGCGGAGTTCCGATCTCGTCCTGACGGCGGTATCTCTTTCCAATCGAACCCGCATCGTCGAAATCAACATTGAAGTATCCTGACAGCGAGTCAAACACCTCACCCGCCTTTTCCGAAAGCTTCTTGGAAAGCGGAAGGACCGCTGCCTTGAAGGGCGCGAGGAACGGGTGCAGATGAAGCACCGTGCGTATGTCGTTCTTCTGTTCGTCTATGACCTCCTCGTCGTAAGCATCGACAAGGAAAGCAAGCGCAACGCGGTCAGCCCCCAGAGACGGCTCGATAACGTACGGAATGTACTTTTCGTTGGTCTCGGGATCGAAATACTGCATATCCTTTCCGCTCTGCTTTGCGTGCTGCGAAAGGTCATAATCCGTACGATCGGCAACGCCCCACAGCTCGCCCCAGCCGAACGGGAACAAAAACTCGAAGTCGGTCGTAGCCTTTGAGTAGAAGCACAGCTCCTCGGGGCTGTGATCGCGAAGCCGGAGGTTTTCC
>JBJDZF010000120.1:0-5023 GCA_051867855.1 Eubacteriales bacterium | reverse complement strand
TCTCCCGGAGAATTGTCCGGATGCCGACGATACGGTTGTCGTCGTCTCAATCGATGGCAGTGCATCAATGCAGAATATATGAACGACGGAATAGAAAACGGAGATGTGATTGTTATGAATGATAACGGATTTAAAATAGGCTGCGGCAGATATGTACAGGAATACGGACTGCTCGAACAGGCTGCGCGTGAGATAGGGCGCT
Organism: Eubacteriales bacterium; assembly: GCA_051867855.1. Lineage (GTDB taxonomy): Bacteria > Bacillota > Clostridia > Oscillospirales > CAG-272 > HGM12713. The sequence goes on along the minus strand of JBJDZF010000120.1, from coordinate 4,821 downwards.
TCGGAAAAAGGCCGTATATTATCGGAGGTAAAAACGGTCTGGCAGCGGCGGGAGACAGAATTAAAGCTTCACTTGACAAAGCCGGAACAGAGTATTATATTAATACATATACGGCTCCGTGCAACCGTGAAAATGCCGTGGCAATTACACAGAGCGCCGAATTTGACGGTTGCGACGTGGTGGTGGGTGTAGGCGGAGGACGTATAATGGACATGAGCAAGCTGACAGCGCATTACGCGGGGCTTCCGACAGTAAATATTCCGACATCGAGCGCGACCTGTGCGGCGTTTACGCCGATCAGCATATGCTATTCCGCGGAGGGAAAGACCGAAGGCTCCGAAAAATTCGAAACGGAAATATCAAGCGTGCTTTGCGACATGGACATTATGGAAAAACAGCCGGTACGACTGATAGTTTCGGGTGCTTACGACGCTATGGCGAAAATTATCGAATCCGAGCAGAGAAAATACCTGCTCGATGAGGATATTGGCTTTCGGTGTTCCTTTGAATTATCCAAATTGATTTATACGCGGCTTTTGGAAAAGCTGCCTTGTGTTACGGAATACAACAAGAACGGACGAGTCGGCGATGAAGCGGAATACAAAAGAGCTCTCTATGAGGTGGTGTATCTTTCGGTCGCGGGGGCAGGAGCCGTAAGCGGATTTGCGAGAGGCTCGAATCAGTGCGCCGTTGGGCATAAATTCTACGAGAAAACGCGTATTCTGTTTCCTGTGGAGTCCGCTCCGTATTATCACGGCGAGCTTGTCGCCATGGGGCTTATTGCCCAATTGTATTATAACGGCTGTCCGAATAGAGCGGAGGAGTTCCGCAAGGGTATGAAAAGGGCGGGACTGGCGGTTTCTCTCGGTGAGTGCGGTATTCCGTGTGGTGCGGAGGTCCTGTCGGAATATTATGAGCTTATCTGTGATTCCAGCGCAATGAAGGGCGCGGACGCGGAGGACAAAAAACGGCTTCTTGCGGCGCTCGGTGAGATAGTACGGTGAGGTAGCCGATACGTCAGAAACTATTATAAACCGGAGATTTATCACGATCTTCGTAAATTCAACGGATAAAGCAACCGATCACTAAATTATTAAATAGAGGCAGGAAGCTATGTTTTCGGAATGGAACGGATACAAAAGGCTTGATTTTGAATTTTCGGGAAGAGAGGCAATACTCGTATTTCCAAAGGATGGAAAAGACAATCGAAAATGGCTTTTGAAAACAGAGTATTTCGGGGCCTTTCCCGAGTTGGAGCTCGCCATGCTCGACAGGGGTTATCATCTGGCATATCTGAAAAACAGAAGCCGTTGGGGAACGGATGACGACCAGAGCGCAAAAAGAGATTTTGCGGAATATCTTCACGAAACCTACGGGATTTGCCGAAGATGTATCTGTATCGGTATGAGTTGCGGAGGATTTCACGCGGTATGTTTTGCCTCAAGGTATCCGTCTTACGTTTCGATGCTGTATCTTGATGCGCCGTTGCTTTCGTTTTGCGCCTGGAGCTCGGAGTGTCCGGACAAGGAGGTCTGGAAAAGAGAGCAGATGGAGGCATACGGATTTTCCTCGGATGCTCAAATGAGGGTGTATAACGACCAGCCGGTTCATAGGCTTCCGATGCTCGCAGAAAACCGTATTCCGATAGCTCTTGTATACGGGGATGCGGACAGCATCGTTGATACGTCGGAAAACGCCTGCGTGCTTGCAAATTATTATAAGGCATACGGCGCTCCCATGCGTGTGTGGATCAAGCACGGGTGTGATCACCATCCGCACGGACCGCAGAATATCAGCGAAGTTATAGAATATATTGAGAAAGAGGCGCTGTAACCAAACGGCGCACGGGAATGAAAATGGATATTTCGATCAATGCAAATTATTTTGCTTTCGGACGGCACGACAAAAATCGCAGAAGCGCGGAAAAGTGCATAGGCATATGCGCGGACGCCGGTTTCAGGGTCGTTGACTATTCAGTAAAAATACACGAAGACGATTGGCGGGAGGAGATAGAAAATACGCGACGCGCTGCCGACAAATACGGTGTTGTAATCGAGCAGTCGCATGCTCCGTTTAACCGCTATCTGAAACGCCCCGACGATGAATATCGCACTCTTCTGCAGCGTTCCGTGGAGGCGTCGGTGCGTCTCGGAATAAAGCAGCTCGTGATACACGCCGATGATTATCGTATGAAGGACGACGGTGTTTTTGATCCGGAGGATGCGCTTGCGCAGGTATATGAGCTGTGGGCACCTCTGGTGGAGAAGGCAATAAACAACAATGTGCGTATTGCGGTTGAAAATGTGTTTGAGGAACACCTGCACGTCGCCGCCGACAAGCGCTCTCATTTTACCGCGACTGTAGAGGAGCTTAAGTCGGTAATTGAAAAATTCGACGATCCGATGGTCGGATGCTGTTGGGATTTCGGGCATGCCAATATTGCCTTCGGACACAGTGTAAGTGAGCTCGAGAGTATGGGTGAATACATAATCTGCACTCATGTTCACGACAATTATTACGGAAAGGACCTGCACCTGCTTCCGTTTCTCGGCGATATAGACTGGGAGAAACAAATGCGAGTAATGCGCGGTTTTTCTTACCGTGGAAATCTGACCTTTGAGCTTGTATACGGTGCATTGCCGGAAACACTTTATCCGTGCTTTCTCAAAGAGGCAACGGAGACGGGAAAGTATTTACGGTCGCTGTTTGAAGAAACGGAACACAGAATCTGAACAGACGATAAACATAGGCTTCGCCGTGTAAAGGAAAGGAGTTTGCCATGAAAAAATTACTGTCCCTGATGAGTGCGATAATTCTTGTTTTGCTTTCGGTCGTATCATGTGCAGATAAGACCCCTGACGTAAAGAGCGGTTCGGATGCCGATCACTCGGAGGAGTCCGTGGTGCCGACGACAGAGGAAAGTGCAGAGATTCCCGACGGATATACGGCTCTTATTATTGATTCACAGGCTCGCTTTCGGATAATCTGCCCGTACGGGTTGGGTACTGACGTAAAGCGCGCAGTCAATTCACTGTGCGCCGAAATAGCAAGGGTAACAGGTGTTGAGGCGCAATGGAAATTTGACGACGAAAATACGGAGGATGTCGCCGAAATACTGATAGGCTCTACGAACAGAAGCCTGTCCGCATCTCTCACATCCGGACTTGTAGGGTCAATGTACGGGATCGCTTCGGAGGATGGGAAAACAGCTGTATGCGCCACCGACAGTGCCTCGCTGACCCATGCCATAAATTACTTTACAAAAACATATCTCACAGATGCCAAAGAAGCGGCGGGGCAGGGATACTGGTTTATACCGACAGAAATCGACATTATTTCGGAGGGTGTTGAAAAGTATAACGAGGCGGTGCGCACCGGAAAAGAAATAGACGTGATTACGGAAAAAACGGGGATGAGTCAGGTTGAGTTCACGACATCACGTATCGGTGGGTATACGCTACGGTGGGTGCAGGGCGGATGCACCGACGGAAAATATCTTTATCAGTGCATGATAACACCCGAGACCAGCGAGTTTCCGGAGGATTCAAGACGCGTGGTTATATTGAAATTCGACATCGAGACGGGGCAAAAGGTAGCACAGAGTGCGCCGTTTGAAAAATTCGGACACGCAAATGATATGACGTATAATCCCAATATCGGTAAGATCGTTGTTGTCGGTAAAGACGGATACCGGACGGTCAGCATAATAGATCCCGAAAGTCTTGAAGCGGAAGAGGAATATGCGCTTCCTAAAGTCGGATATAACATTGCTTACAGTACGGCAACCGGGCAGTATATAATCGGTACCTCAGAAAACCTCTATTTTTACAGTACGACGTTCAGTCTTGAAAAAACCGTGTCGATAAAGCAGACGGACGGATACGCGGGGCAGGGAATGGCGTGCGATTCGATGTATATTTACCGTCTGGAATACAAGCAGAACTTTTACGGATCGGGGACCGGTGATTTCCATGTTTCAAATCTTCTTGTAATCTGCGATTACAGCGGAAAGACCGTTGCAACCGTAGAGCTCGGAGGTTCGGACAGGATAGACTGCGAGATTGAGAACATCTCTCTCTGCGGCGAATACATTTACGTCGGAGCGAACGCGCGTTCGTGGCGTATGCTTGAGGTTTACAGGGTAAAATTAATCAACAATTAAAATGCATTCGGTACTTGCGGACATCAAGGTGCCGTCGGCAGATACAGCAGGGAAGGCTTTTGATTACCGACACAAGTGAGATCGAGAAAAGGAGTTTTTATTTATATGGGCAATAAATTCGGTATGTTTATTCATTGGGGAATTTATTCTATGACGGGATTGCAGGAGCAGGCTTTTGCACGTTATGATATGAAGAGGGAAGAATATGAATCCTTGCGTAAATCCTTCAATCCGGTTGCATACGACCCCGAAAGCTGGGTCTTGCTTGCAAAGCAGGCGGGAATGAAATACATATGCTTTACGGCAAAGCATCATGACGGATTTTGTATGTGGAATACACGGTATACCGATTACAACATAATGAACACTCCGTACGGAAAAGATGTTTTGCGTATGCTTTCGGATGCCTGTCGCAAACACGGAATTCTTCTATCGCTGTATTATTCAAACCCCGACTGGCATTATCCGAACGGATATAATCCCAATTCCACACATCAATGGAAAGCGGTCTCCTCGGAACATACCGACATCGGGGACTATTGCGGATATATAAAGAATCAGCTTAGGGAGCTGCTGACGGAATACGGTCCCATATATACTCTGTTCTGGGATATTCCTCCGGGAATTCATGATGCTTCTGTAAACGAACTTGCCAGGAG
>JBJDZF010000119.1:0-5032 GCA_051867855.1 Eubacteriales bacterium | reverse complement strand
AACCTTTTCCCGAAAAGTTTCCCCCGCATAATTAAAATTATTATATGTATTACACCTTAAGTACACCGTCGACGGGATGCAATGAGAAGCGATCCGCGAGAGCGCGGAGAGTTTCATCCGGAATTACGTTAAGAGTATGACCGAGCGCGAGCATATAGAGTTGCGCGGTCTTTTCCACTGTCTCTATAAGACCGAATGCCTCATCCATATCCTTACCGGTACCGTAGATACCGTGATTTGTCCAGACAACCAAGCGGAAGTCCTTCATCTTTGCGGCAGTAGCCTCGCCGATCTCGTTGGTTCCGCAGACCATGCAAGGCAGGACACCGACTCCGTCCGGGAACACCACGATCGCCTCGGTATTGGACTGCCAGAGTCTGTGCGTAAACTCTTTTTCGTCAACCGGGCACACCGAGTTCATTGCAATGGTATATGTAGGATGGGTATGCATGACCACGCGATGTTCCGGATCCGCGTTGAGTCTTACTATATGGCTCATCATATGAGCGGGAAACTCCGACGTAAAGCGTCCGCCGTCGGAATAGCCCCACAGCAATTCAGCCGTTGTACCGTCCTTTGCGATACGAATGATCCCGAGATTTGTTTCGGGGTCTTTTTCGACATTCTTGAAATATTTACCCGTGCCGGTAACGATAAAATATTTGCCCGCAAGTTCCTTTGCACTGAATCCTATCGAAATGGTACGGATGACCTTACCTGTATCGAGGTATTCCGCGACTTCCTCCTCTTTAAGCAGATAGCTGATGTTACCGCCGTTACGCTCGTCCCAGCCGAGGCGGTACATATTTGCCGTTGCATCGCACATTTCCCGTACAAATGGAGCATTGAATACATTCTTCAATTCTTTCATCTTCCTACGATTCCTCTTTCGGTTTAATTTAACTTCCGGGTTATTATAGCACAACAGCACGAAGACGTCAACAGATTGTCAATAATTTGCGTACAATCGCGAATAATTATATTGACTTTTTGTTAATATGAAAGTATAATAAATTGATTAAGGTAATATATGGGAGATAATCATGGACTTGTCTTTTGCCTATTTCTGGTCTCAGCTTATGCAGAATCCGCTTCTCTGCGTCGCAACGGTGCTGACCCTGTGCGTTGTTTTCGTCAACGGCTGGACAGATGCACCGAATGCCATTGCAACCTGTGTGGTTACACGCTGTATGCCGACGCGCGCAGCTATTCTGATGTCGGCCTTCTTCAATTTCCTCGGCGTTTTCCTCATGAGTCTTATAAACACAACGGTTGCCCAGACGATCACAAAAATGGTGGACTTCGGGAACAATTCCCATGAGGCGGTAGTCGCGCTTTCCGCGGCACTGTTCGCCATTGTCGTATGGGCGGTACTCGCGTGGGCGTTCGGAATCCCGACGAGCGAGAGCCATGCACTTATCGCAGGTCTTTCGGGCGGTGCCATCGCGATACACGGCAGTCTTGACGGAATCAACGGAAGCGAATGGGTCAAGGTAATCTACGGACTTTTTCTCTCCGCCTTCCTCGGCTTTGCACTGGGATGGCTTATATGCAAGCTCATCGTGCTGATCTTCCACCGTGCCAACCGGAGAAAAACCGACGTTTTTTTCAGATATGCGCAGATATTCGGCGCGGCGTCAATGAGCTTCATGCACGGGGCTCAGGACGGTCAGAAGTTTATGGGAGTAATATTGCTCAGCGTGATTCTTACCACCGGTACAGGAAACACCTCCGTATCAGTTGATATGCCCGTGTGGATAATGCTTCTCTGCTCCGTGATCATGGCGCTCGGAACCTCCATCGGAGGCAAGAAGATAATCAAATCTGTCGGAATGGACATGGTCAAGCTGGAAAAATATCAGGGCTTTTCAGCCGACATAGCCGCCTCGTTGTGCCTGCTCTTCAGTTCCCTGTTCGGCATTCCGGTTTCAAGCACTCATGCAAAAACCACATCGATCATGGGTGTGGGAGCGGTCAAACGACTGTCCGCCGTAAATTTCACCGTAGTGCGCGACATGGTTCTGGCATGGGTACTGACCTTCCCCGGGTGCGGGATCATCGGATTTTTAATGGCAAAGCTGTTTATGCTTATATTCTGAAAGGAAAAAATTATTATGGCAAGCAAATCGGACCGTTTTTATTTTGAAAATTTCACATCTGCGGCAGAAATAATCTGTGAAGAGGCAGACTTTCTCACAAAGTGCTTAAGCGAATACGACCCGGACAGCCTTAAAGAAATGCTAACGCATATGCACGAGCTGGAGCACCGTGCCGACGGCTGCAAGCACGATATGTCAGCGGCACTGGCAAAGGCTTTTGTAACTCCGCTCGACCGTGAGGACCTTGCATCGATGAGCCAAAGCATTGACGACGTTGCGGATAAACTTGAAGAAATACTTCAACGCTTTTATATTCACGGAATCAATCGGGTTCTGCCCGAGGCAGTCAGCTTTTCGGAGAAGATAGGGGTATGCTGTTCTCTTATGAAAAAACTGATGTCGGAATTCGCCAACTTCAAGAAGTTCTCCGTACTGAAGGAGCTTATAATCGAGGTTAACAACACCGAGGAGGAATGTGACAGACTGTACCTTGAGGCCACAGCAAAGGTGCGTACCGAATGTACCGATGTTCTGGAAATTGTCGCGTGGCGTGAGATTTTCGATTACATGGAGGACTGCGTGGACGCATGCGAACACGTGGCAGACTGCGTCGAGACCGTCGTTATGAAAAATACTTGATTGAAATATTCCATTATGTGTATAACATACAAGCCGACAGGCGCACAAACTTATCTGCGCCTGTCGGCTTTTTCGATATCTTGTGGGTCAGTTTTTCGGGCGACTGTGCTTTAAAATCTTCCGAACTTTGCCGTTATAATGCCGTCGGCAATATACTCGTCGTCCGTATACGGGTCTGACGGTACTTCACGGCATTCTGTATGATGAACTATCAGCCGCCTCCCGACTACATCTGCGGGAGAGAGCTTATCCGTAAAAAACGAAGACCATGCGTTGCCGCCCCTGCCGAATATCATGGGCATGACCCCCCGGCTCACCGTTTTACCCTTTACCGTCGATTTGCCGTCCGCCTCCTCTGCGGAGCATCCGACGCAGTTTCCTGCGTTTCTTATGTACATACCGAATATATCGGGCTTTCCCGTGCCCGTTTTCCCGCCGCTCACGGGCAGACCGCTGATGCGCGTGTCAATTATGATTCCGACGGGTGTACAATAAAAAGACACCGTACCGTGTACACCGGGATGTCTTGCGGTACCCGAAATTTCCGCGCGAGCAAACGGAGCTCTGCCGCCGACAATAACCCTGTATCTGTTGTTACAGACTTGTGTTTCCGATATCATTTCTTTCCTCCGTATTTTCTGACCTGTTATCAGTATATATATTCACGTCGATGCTGTTCGTATTAATTCAAATTAATTTATGAAGCGATTTAAGTGTTTATGCAATGTAACATTACACTTTTAAAATACTCTTGACAAAATGGGAAATTGTGGTATATTATATGGTGTAACTATTATTGATAAATAAGGAAAATCATGTCTTGGATAAGAACGCAACACTTTAGAAACTTGACGAGGTGACTGCAAGTATTCATAAACTCTCCCGATGTTACATCTCAATTATTAGGTCTGGTAAATACTTTTAACAGGTTTAGGTTTCCCGAGAATAATCAAATGAAGGTGGTTATACATATGAAAAGAACATTTTTGGCAATTATGATTTTACTTTGCATGTGCTTTCCTTTAGTGGCTTGCAATGATGATCTGACGAATGAACCTCAAACAGATACTCAATATGCGCAAACAAATAACGAAGAGCATGTACACGTTTACGATTGCAAGGACACGTCGGAGAAATACCTGAGATCCACGGCTGATTGCACCAAGGCGGCAGTGTATTATTATTCCTGCGTTTGCGGAGAAAAGTCTTCCGACACTTTCATAAGCGGAAATCCAACGGATCACGTTTACGACCAAAAGAATACTGACGGAAAATACTTGAAAGCTGCGGCAACCGAATCCGATCCTGCAACTTATTATTACTCCTGCCGTTGCGGTGTTAAGGGGACAAAAACATTTACAAGCGGCAGCGCTCTCTCGAGATGGACCGATATTAACAAATATGTTTACGGAATTACGAAAAAAGCTTCTGTTCATACAATTGCTGATGACGATAAATTCTTTTGCGGAAATGTTTACATTGGAGAGCGATTTAACGCTATTGCAACTGACGGAACATGGTACAAGATTAAATATAATTGTACGTCGCAGGATTATGCCTATATCATGTGCAAGTATGTTACCGACAATGAAAAACTCATAAAGTTTAAGGACATTAGTGACTTGCCGGTCAGCGGTGAAATTAAAGGCAACGCAAAAGGGATATTTTTGAATAATGGACTGATCTATGATTCGGGCATATTCATATCCCGTGATATTTATGATAGCTCAAATCTGTTTATTGAGGCAATTAATGAAGCAGAGAGCTGGATTAAAGTGCGATATTACGGAAAAGTATCTTCCGATGCATCTCTTGACGGTTCCGAAGTTTACTATTGCTCATTAAATAACTTAAATCTTCTGGGATATTAAGGTGGCTTTTCGCCGAAGCAAAAAGTACTTTTATCAACATATGTAGAAAAAAAGTAATAAACTTTATGGCATGACGGGAACAGGCAGATAAGGAGACATCACAATTGAAGAGAACAGTTTTAAACATCCCCATTTTGTTCAAAAGTATTTTCTCCGCACTTCATTGAGGTGCGGAGTTTTTCTATGTCTATGACGGTAACTTCGGTACGATCTACCATTTCTTCCGGTTTAACGAAGAGGCAATAAGACCAACTACACGGTTGACGGCGACGCCTCTCGTAACGAAGAAGTAACCGACAGACTTGGCAACAGGACTGCATGATGAACCGGAGCTTCTGAACATGGTTCAAAAGCTTGTCAAGGATCAGATAAGCGAACAGGAAAATACGCTGCTCTCACAGCTCATAAAAAAATATTCTAAAA
>JBJDZF010000118.1:0-5044 GCA_051867855.1 Eubacteriales bacterium | reverse complement strand
CGGCAGAGCGTTGCTTGATCCGCTGAAAGACACCTGCTTTCTTTGGGAGTATCCGCTGTCTTATGCATCGTCCAACAACCAATCTTTCAATGAATACACGCCTTTGCCGAAGAGAAAGAGGGAGCTTGAAAATATTCTTGAAAAAGACGGAGAAACGGCACTTGTCAACGCCTTGGTGTGTACAAATGTAAAGAAGAATCTGATCTACGCTAAAACGCCGGAGTCCGTGAAAAAAATCTATCAAAAATTGCGGGGCAGAACATGAAATTACTTGACATCAAAGAAGTGCAGACTTTGCAGCTTGCGCTGATGAGGGAGTTGCATACATATCTCGGTGTGAAAAACATCCGATACTATCTTTTGGCGGGCAGTACACTTGGTGCCGTCCGTCACGGTGGATTTATTCCGTGGGACGACGATATAGATATCGGAATGTTCCGGGACGATTATGAAAAGTTTCTCTCGGTATGCGGTGATTTTGATCCCGGTTATGAGATAGTCAATTACCGGAATGCAAAGCAATGCGATTTCTGCCTTACGAGAATTTATTATCCTGGTACAATGATCGATGACAAGAGCATATCCGCTACAAAACTGGACAAGCGTCTTTATTTTGATATTTTCCCGCTTGACAATGTGCCTGATAACGAAGCAGAGCGCAGTGCTTTAGAAAAGGCAATTAAAAAGAGAAAAAAACTGATTGCCGACTCATATGTACGCGACTACGGAAATTCAGCCACGGTGCTTTTTGCCAAGAGGTTGCGGGCTATGTGCATTGCGCCTTTCCGCGGGACGCTCCTGAAAAAATGCGACCGCATGATGCAGACCTATCGTAACGATAATACGGAATATGTCTGCTCGATATGCAGTCAGTATTCTTTCAGCAAGCAGGCGATGCCGAAAGAGTATTACGGTGAGCCTCGTTTGCATGCTTTTGAAGACGCGGAGTTTTTTGTCCCGGAACAGACCGACAAATACCTCTCGCATCTTTACGGCGCGGACTATATGAAGATTCCGCCGGAGAACAAGAGGAGAAAAGGGCACGATATTTATCTTTCGGAAAAGGAGTAACGATGGCTTTTGTCCTGACCAAAGCGAAAAAAATATACACGTCCCTGCGCGGGTTTCACACCGACCGGCACATCGTTGTGATCGAGTCGGATGACTGGGGCAGTATACGTATGCCGTCGCAGGACACGTTTTTGGAACTGCAGTCGCTCGGAGATCATCCCGAGAACGATGCATTTCTTACCAATGACTGCCTGGAGAACGAGGCTGATTTGGGCGCACTCTTTGAAGTATTGACCTCTGTGAAAGACAGCAAAGGTTCCCCCGCCGTAATGACGGCGAATTTTGCCACGGCAAATCCCGATTTTGAGAGGATCGACTTTGAAAACGGAATCTATGCGTATGAGCCGTTTTATGACACATATGACCGTTATTACCCCGGAAACGATATTCTCGGGACTATCCGTAACGGAATGGATGTCGGATGCTTTCATCCGCAGCTTCACTGCCGGGAACATATGAATGTGAATCGTTGGATTAGTGATCTTAAAGCACATAAAAAAGATACCCTGACTGCGTTTGAACACCGTATGATCGGTATCGGCGCGTCTTTCTCACCCGATAACAGGTTCGGCTATATGGATGCCTTTAACACGAATTTCAGCAACGCGAAAGAACTTGAAGAGGTTATTTCCGACGCTGCCGAGATCTTTGAGGAAACATTCGGCTTCAAGAGTCTCACTTTTGTCGCTTCCTGCTTTGTCTGGGATGACGATCTTGAACGCTCTCTCTGCAGGCTCGGCGTAAACGGAATTCAAAGCGGATGCTGGCAGAATGTCCCGACCCGTGAGCAGGGCAATGTGCTCAAACGCAGACTCCGCTTTACCGGGCAGAAGAATCAGCAGGGGCAGATCTATACGATCCGGAACTGCGAGTATGAGCCTGCCTATCTGCAAAACGCCGCTGAAATGTCGGAAAAATGTTTTGATCAGATTATGAATTCTTTCAATGAACGGAAGCCCGCTGTCATCAACAGCCACCGTTTCAATTATATCGGTTCGATCGATCCGGATAACGCAGATCGGAATCTGCAGGGACTTTCGGACCTGCTCTGCAGAATCGTAAATAAGGTTCCTGACGTTGAGTTTATGTCTACTCCGGATCTTGTTGAGATAATAAATCGGGAGAAATAATGAAAAAGAAGAAACAAGGTCGTTTGATAACAAATATGACAAGCTATGCGATACTTCAGATCGTCAATATGCTTGTCGGACTGTTCCTGCCACGCCTTTACCTGGCCGTTTACGGTTCGGAGATAAACGGCATAATTTCAACGTCGAACAGCTTTATTTCCTATTTTTCATATCTTGAAGCCGGAATAGGCCTGACGCTGATCCACTCGCTTTTCAAGCCGCTTGCGGGAAATGACCATAATACGACAAACGGCATTCTGGCGTATGCCAAAAAGCAGTACCGCAAAATCAGCTATATATATTTCGCTCTTGTAGTCGGATTTTCGTTGGCTTTTCCGATGATAAGCAAAACCGACGCGCTTGGTAAGACAGAGTTCATTGCTCTTGTATTTGTAATAGGCCTCTATGGCGCGCTTGACTTTTTTACGATGGCGAAATACAGGGTATTGCTGACTGCCGACCGTAAAGAGTACGTGATCTCATACGCCATGATATTGGCGCAGATACTTCGCTTTGTGTTCGTTTGGCTGCTCCTGCAATTAAACATCAGTGTGGTAATCGTCAAGATCGTCCCGATCCTTACACTTCTTGTACGTTCGCTGATCCTGCGTCTTTATATTAAGAAAAATTATCCGGAGGCGGATTACTCCTGCCCTCCGACAACAGATATTTCGGTTACAAGCAACCGATTTGATGCGTTGCTTTTGCAGATCTCAATAAATACAAGCGTTTCTCTGCCTACAATCATTATCTCCCAGGTCCTCGGATTCAAAGAAGCCAATGTCTATGCGGTTTACAGTCTGGTCGCAAGCTCGATGATCTCGATCGTTTCCGCGCTGAGCTCCGGAGTATCGCCCAAAATGGGACAAAGCATCGCACAGGGAAAAGATATCAACGACTCGTATCGTTTATACGATTACCTGGTTTCGGCAGTTATCGCTGTTGTCTTTTCTGTTATGGCGGTCATGGTAATACCGTTTGTCAAGCTGTATACAAATGTTGTGGACGATATAAATTATATTCACCCTCTTTACGCTGTTCTGATATCAATTTGGGCGGCACTGTATTCGTACCGGATCCCGCTTACCGCGGTGATCAACGCCGCAGGGATCTACAAAGAAAATCGGGTCAACAATATTGTGAATCTTGCCATACAGCTTGTTTGCGGAATTATCGGGGCTTTTGTTTGGGGAGTCCCGGGACTTCTCGTTGTGATGATAATTGCTGCCGTACACAGAAATATCAGATTTGCTGCGATAAACAGTAAAGTACTGCTTCACAACGGTGTGCTGAAGAGTGTCATTCATCAGGCGACAATTGCCCTGATAATCAGCTTAAGCTTTATATTGTCATCGTTTGTTATCGATAAAATTGAGTTCGGAGTTGTATCATGGGTCGTCACGGCAATCATTGTTACTCTTCTGGAAGTAATTGCCGTTGGAATATTATTTGTCCTGCTGGATATATCCGTGGCAAAGCAGTTGTTCCGAGGACTCAAGCGCTCGTTGTTTAGAAAATAATAAATTGAGGTGAGATCATGAAGAAATGCGATCGCGCGATGATGGATCTGATCGCAAGCGAGGTTTGCGGTAAAACAATTGACAGGGCACAGTATACGTTTTCTGACGAGGAACTGATCAGTCTTTATAAACTCTCAAAATCCCATGACCTTGCTCACCTTGTCGGCGATGCGCTGATTAAAAACGATCTTATCGCAAATGACGAGATCAAACAAAAATTTGAAAAGCAGGTCATGACGGCAGTCTATAGATATGAGCGGATAAACTACGAATTGGGCAGGCTAAAAGAAACGCTGAATGAAGCAAAAATTCCCTTCATTCCGCTCAAAGGCTCTGTGATACGCCAGTATTATCCCGAACCTTGGATGCGGACAAGCTGTGATATCGATATTCTGGTGCATGAGGGCGATCTTGAACGTGCGGCAGAGTTGATCACCGAAAAACTGTCATACAGGGAAGATTCCCAAGGTCCCCATGACATAGGCTTTTTTTCCGACAGTGGTGTGCACCTTGAACTCCATTTCAGTCTGATTGAAGATAAGTTTGTCGGAGATGTCGATGTGGTATTGCAGTCTGTCTGGGACGAATCATCTGCGACGGAAGGTCTGTCCGAACATATACTCAGCGATGCCATGTTTTATTATTATCACATAGCGCACATGGCAAAGCATTTTACGATTGGCGGTTGCGGTATCCGTCCGTTCCTTGACATATGGGTACTCAACCACAAAGTGCCGCATGACAAGGATGAGCGTGATACGCTTTTGAAAGCAGGGGGGATCCTGACTTTTGCTCTGGAGGCAGAGAAGCTTTCCGAGGTGTGGTTTGAAAATATTGAATACACCGATACTGCCCGTCAGATGGAACGCTACGTTTTATGCGGTGGAGTATATGGTACAATGACAAATAAGATCTCCGTACAGCAGGTTAAACGGGGAGGAAAAATCCGCTATGCTATTTCACGAATCTGGTTGCCTTATGACACTTTGATATTCAACTACCCGTCGCTTGAGGGAAAACGGATTTTACTTCCGTTTTATGAAGTGCGTCGGTGGTGCAAACTGCTGTTTTGCGGTGGAGCTAAACGTGGCATGAATGAGTTGAAGATTAATTCCGCTACGACAAGAGACGGGCAGGCGGAAATCAAGGAGATGCTGTTGAAACTCGAATTGGATCATTGAATTGAAATGAAAGATCTGATTTACAGCAACACGAGCGGGGAGGAAACTTCTTTCAAGAAGTTTCCTCCCCGCAAGAGCGACGGTATTATCGTATTATGCGGGGGAAACTTTTCAAGAGAAAAGTTTCGCCAGCCCCCGCACC
>JBJDZF010000117.1:0-5060 GCA_051867855.1 Eubacteriales bacterium | reverse complement strand
CGCTCTCTCCGAAATTCATTGACGGGGGACGCCTTTTGTGATATAATTGACGGAGCGGTGTTGCCGACCGCGGCGAAATATCAGGGCAATAGAAAGACACATCATGAAAATACTTGCGATAGGCGACGTTGTGGGAATATGCGGCGTCGAACTTCTGCGCGAGAAGCTTTGGAAAACCAGAGACGCACTCGGAGTCGATTTCACGGCGGTCAATGCCGAGAACGCCTCAGACATACACGGAGTCAGTGCCGCGACAGCAAAAGAGGTGCTCGACGCCGGGGCGGATCTCATTACCCTCGGCAACCACACCTACGGGAAAAAGGATATCTGTACCCTGCTCTCCGACGACAACAGAGTAATACGCCCCGCCAACTTCCCACCCCTCTGTCCCGGCGGCGGTTACACGATCCTGCGTGTCGGCGGTTACAGGCTTCTGTGCATAAACGTTATGGGGACGGCGCTTATGGAGCCTCTGCGCTGTCCGTTTGAAACGGTGGACAGAGTGCTTGAATCGGAAAAGGGAAATTACGACATTTCACTGCTCGACGTTCACGCCGAAACAACCTCCGAAAAAATTGCTCTGGCAAGATATTTCGACGGGCGGATCAACATTATCTACGGCACACATACGCACGTGCAGACTGCGGACGAGCAGATACTTCCCGGCGGCACGGGATACATCACCGACCTCGGCATGACGGGACCGGTAAACGGGGTGATCGGAGCGGACAGTGCCGCCGTTATAGAGCGGTTCCGCACGCATATGCCGACACGTTTTACCGTTGCCGACGGAGAGGCGCGCGCCTGCGGTGCACTGTTCGTCATTGACACGGACAAAATGCGTGTTTCCGAGGTACGGCGCGTCGTATTCTGAAGCATCCACCTGTGCGACCCGGACGCATATCCGCACAATTTCGTATGAAAGGAAGCTCTCGCCGTGCGAAAGCTGAGGTCAATGAAACAGTATGAAAACACCTGCAGAAATCAACAGCGTCTCCACCTCGGCGCTCGCATATCTCGGCGACTGCGTGCTTGAGCTGTGCGTGCGGGAATATCTCGTGATCCAGGGCTATTCAAGCTCGGCAAAGCTCAACCGCGCGGCACTCGATTTTGTTCGCGCCACCGCGCAGGCGGAGGCGGTAAAACGGATAATTCCCCTGCTTTCGGAGGGGGAGGCGGCAGTATTCAGACGCGGACGCAATATCGGACATTCGAGCACGCCGAAATCCGCCACCGTATCGGAGTACAGAATGGCAACCGGAATGGAAGCCCTTTTCGGCTGGCTCCATCTGTGCGGTCAGACGGAACGAATAGACTTTCTCTTTTCACAGGCATACAGCAACGCGATCCGCAACGCGGGCAAGAAAATTCCGGGGAAAACCGGGACACAGGAACAGTTAACAGAGGACACAACAGAGGGTATAACCGAAATAAATACAGAACCGACAGGAGGTACAAAGTAAAATGGCAAACCCGACAATAACCATAAAGGTAAAGGATTTCGGAACGATGAAGGCGGAGCTTTATCCCGACAAGGCACCCGAAACGGTAAAGAATTTTCTGAAGCTGGCAAACGAAGGCTTTTTCGACGGGCTGATATTCCACCGTGTCATAAAAGGATTTATGATACAGGGCGGCGGATATGACGAGCAGATGGAGCAAAAGGAGGCGGAGCCGATAAAGGGTGAATTTGCGGCGAACGGATTCATGGGCAACGACCTCAAGCACACCCGCGGGGTACTCTCCATGGCGCGCACCTCTGACCCCGATTCGGCATCGTCACAGTTTTTCATCATGCATATGGACGCGCCGCATCTCGATGCGCAGTACGCAGGCTTCGGTAAGGTAACCGAGGGACTTGACGTCCTTGACGCCATTGCCGCGGTTAAAACCGGAAGCTACGGCTGGTATATGCAGGACGTTCCGAAAACACCGGTCGTCATCGAGACAGTATCGGTCGACTGATAATAATAATGACACACAAACGTCGGCGGCTCACAGAAATGAGCCGCCGTTTTCAAGTTCAGTTACTTTTCCGAGCTTCCGTGTAAGCTTCATATCGATAAGGCGCTGATTCGACGAGCCGCGGAAGCGTAGGGTTATATCTTTCTTTGCCTCGACAAAACGTCCGTCCACCAGAACGTCCGCCAGCGAGAGCATCTCGTCGGTTGCCTCGCAGTGGGCGTAGCTGCCCTTTGCCGTAAGCTCCTCATAAGTAAATCCGGAATATATCCAGACGTCCTTACCCGGAAACCTCGCGCGCAGCTTTTTCAGAAACGGAAGCAGCACCCGCTGATTTTCCGGCTCAAAAGGCTCCCCTCCAAGCAGACTGAAACCGTTTATGTAGCTCGGCTCCATCAGCGAAAAGATCTTCTCTTCGGTTTCTTCGGTGAATGGTTTTCCGTACTCAAAATCCCATGTCTGCGGCTGAAAACAGTGCTCGCAGTGATTGGTACAACCCGACACAAACAGTGATACCCTTACTCCGACTCCGTTCGCTATGTCACAATTCTTTATCTCACCGTAGTACATAATGCGTTTTTCTTTGCGGGGGGAGAACTTCTTTTAAGAAGTTCTCCCCCCGCACCCCTCTTTCAAGAACTTCTGACTTGGATAAATTATTGGAGGTTAAATGCTTTTGAAGGAGTGCGGTGGAATTTTTCCGAAAAGTTCCACCGCATATACCGCCTTTTCCGAACCTCACAGATGCAGTACGCGTTCTTTGATCTCCTGCGTACGTCCCTGATTCCAGAACTGTGTTCCGATATAGCCGCAGGTACGGCGCGCAACATTCATTTTATCCTGATCGCGGTTTTTGCACTGTGGGCACTCCCAGACGAGCTTGCCGTCCTCTTCGACTATTCTTATTTCCCCGTCAAATCCGCAGACCTGGCAATAATCGCTCTTGGTATTAAGCTCTGCGTACATGATATTGTCGTAAATAAACTTTATTACCTGCATGACAGCCTCGAGGTTATTCTGCATATTCGGAACCTCAACATAGCTGATCGCCCCGCCTGTGGAGAGCGCCTGGAACTGCGACTCGAATTTGAGCTTATCGAAAGCGTTCATCTCCTCTGTGACATGGACATGGTAGCTGTTGGTGATGTAGCTCTTGTCGGTAACTCCCTTGATTATGCCGAAACGGCGCTGCAGGCACTTTGCAAACTTATAGGTCGTGGATTCAAGCGGAGTGCCGTAGATGCCGAAGCCTATCGTCGTCTCTTTCTTCCAGCGTTCGCAGGCAGCGTTCATGTACTTCATTATATCAAGCGCAAACGGTGTGGCAGATGGGTCGGTGTGGGACTTTCCGGTCATATAGCGCACGCACTCGCAAAGTCCCGCATATCCGAGGGAAATCGTCGAATAACCGCCGACAAGAAGCTTGTCTATCGGCTCTCCCTTTGCCAGGCGCGCGCACGCGCCGTACTGCCACAGGATCGGAGCCGCATCCGACAGAGTACCCTTGAGCCTGTTGTGACGGCACATAAGCGCACGGTAACACAGATCAAGCCTTTCGTCGAATATCTTCCAGAACTTCTCCATGTTCCCGCCGGACGAAAGCGCGATGTCCACCAGATTCAGCGTCACCACGCCCTGATTGAAACGTCCGTAGAACTTGTAGTTTCCGTTCTCGTCCTTCCACGGAGAAAGCGCACTGCGGCAACCCATTACGGGGAAGCAGTTTCCCTCTTTAAGCTCCTTCATTTTCTTCTCGGAAATATAGTCGGGGACGAGCCGCTTTGCGGTGCATTTTGCCGCGAGCTGAGTCAGATAATAGTACGGCGTATCATCGTGTATATTATCCTCCTCGAGCACATATATCAGCTTCGGGAACGCCGGAGTGACCCACACTCCCTTTTCATTTTTGACTCCCTGATATCTCTGCTCAAGCACCTCTTCGATTATAAGCGCGAGGTCGCGCTTTTCGCTCTCGTTTTTCGCTTCGTTGAGGTACATGAAGACCGTAACAAAGGGCGCCTGTCCGTTTGTCGTAAGCAACGTGACCACCTGATACTGTATCGTCTGAACGCCGCGGCGTATCTCATCGCGCAGTCTCTCCTCGACAAGCGCATTTATCTTTTCGTCAGAAGCGTCCGCACCGAGAGATTCGATCTCATGGATCACCTGATTGCGAATCTTTTCACGGCTGACCTGAACGAACGGCGCAAGGTGTGCAAGGGATATCGACTGCCCACCGTACTGATTCGACGCCACCTGCGCTATTATCTGTGTGGCAATATTGCACGCCGTCGAAAAGCTGTGCGGGCGCTCGATAAGAGTACCCGTGATCACGGTACCGTTCTGAAGCATATCCTCGAGATTCACAAGGTCGCAGTTGTGCATATGCTGTGCGAAATAATCGGAATCGTGAAAGTGAATTATGCCTTCATTGTGCGCTTCAACGATATCCTTCGGCAAAAGGATCCTGTTGGTGATATCCTTTGACACCTCACCCGCCATATAATCGCGCTGGGTCGAGTTCACCACGGGGTTCTTGTTGGAGTTTTCCTGCTTTGCCTCCTCGTTGTTGCACTCGATGAGGCTCAATATCTTGTCGTCAGTCGTATTGGACTGGCGCACAAGTGTTCTCGTATAGCGATACGTAATGTACGCCTTTGCCACCTCAAAGGCACCGTGCGCCATCACCTGATGCTCCACCATGTCCTGCACTTCCTCGACGTTCGGAGAACGACCGAGCTTTTCACAGGAAAGCACAACGCTCTCGGCAATGCGGCGTATCTGAAGTGGGGTCATTCTGACCTGCTCCTCTACTGCGTCGTTTGCCTTCGTCAGTGCAATAATTATCTTCGTTATGTCAAAAACAGCCTCGGAACCGTTGCGCTTGATTATTTTCATGGTGCTTTACACTATCCTTTCACGTTTTATGGTCAATTCCTGTTTTTTTCTTTGCTTATCAATATATTGTGTCTGCGTGGATTTAATTTTAGCATATATTGTATCATTTGTCAATACAAACATAATAAATCGCAATTATTTTTTTTGCGGGGGAAACTTTTCAAGTGAAAAGTTTCGCCAGCCCCCGCACCCCTTTCAAA
>JBJDZF010000116.1:0-5066 GCA_051867855.1 Eubacteriales bacterium | reverse complement strand
TATCCGCAGTGTAATTACCATGCAGGCGCAGCATTGCTTCTTTCTCCGTCATTTCCAGATGACTGTACAGCATACTTTTCCATTTGGCTTTATTCCAGCATCGGTTAATGGAAGATAAAAATCCGGCAATTTCATCCGCATTTTTATACCATTTGTCTCTTGCGGCATTTGCCTTGTCAACTTCACCGCTTTTAGCAGCGTTAACCAAATCAGCAGCAATCAGCAGATGCCGGGTGAAAAGCTCTTCGAACCCGGCAGCTGCTCTCATGCCGAAAATCGGTGAAAGTAACACGGCAAAATCTTTCGGATTTTGGAGCAGCCTTTTGGTAACCGGCTCTAAATCTGCCAAACCTGCCGCTGTGCTGATTATGAAGAAGCGCGTCCAATATACATGCTGTACCCATAATTGTCGTATCCGATTCATTAAACAAATTTGTTGAGGGGTATATTGATTACACATAATTTTATAACTCTCTCCTTTCGATTATCTCACTATTACTATATGACAGAATTCGAGCATTGGTTTATTGTTTTTTTGGCATTGTAAAATCCGGCATATATTTGCTTTTTCACAGAAATACCTATTCTGTTTCCTCTTGCGGAATGCGACTGTTTAGCCGCAAAGAATATTTCGTAACGGCGCAAATTGAATGTCAATTTACCGCTGACTGTGCACGCCGTTTTACGGTCGGTTATTTTTATATACTCTTTATTTTCAAGCAACCATGTGATATAATATAAACAGGAAAGAATATTAATTTTGGATTAAGCATACCCGATGTCCCCCCCAGCGGGCACAAAATAGCAAATGCAACCCAAAGTTTACATATTGAACTCCGAAAATGCTGGCTTTTATCATTCAGATGCGATATCATTTATATACCAAAAAAATCAAGGAGCAAATGAATTATGACGCTTGGTGAAAAAATAGCCAAAGAAAGAAAAGAAAACAACTTCACGCAGGAACAGCTCGCCGACCTTCTCGGTGTTTCAAGACAAACCGTAAGCAAGTGGGAATCGGACATCGCGTACCCCGAAACGGATAAGCTGATCAGAATGGGCAGACTTTTTGACTGCTCCATGGACTATCTGCTGAAGGACGAATGTACCGAAAAATCCGGGACCGGTCCGGAGGAGGTCGAGTCTGTGCTTGACAAAATTCATTTGACGCTCAAGTCACAGCCCAGAGAAAGAAAAAGCCAAAAGACTGTATTCGGAATGCCGCTGTATCACATTGCGCGGGACGCAAGGGGCTTCTTCGCCATAGGCCTCAAGGCAAAGGGCGTTTTTGCGATAGGTCTTGCGGCAAGAGGAATCTTCTCCCTCGGCCTCCTTTCCGTCGGTGTTATATCCGTAGGCTTACTTGCTGTCGGTCTGCTTTCCGTCGGCACCTTTGCACTCGGGCTGATTTCGCTCGGTTCAATAGCTCTCGGGCTGTTTTCCTGCGGTGCTGTAAGCATAGGCGCAGTATCCTTCGGTGCCCTGTCGGTCGGCGGATTCTCGGGCGGTGCGCTCGCAATCGGAAAATATATGGCAGTGGGTGACAATGCCCGGGCGATGATAGCCGTCGGCGACTCCGAAGCCACAGGAAAGGTGTACAGTTACATAGGGGAGCTTTCCTCGGCAGACATTTCATTTATCAGAGGGTGGCTCGATGAAAATGTTCCGTCGTATCTGTCGTGGGCAAACAGGCTGTTTCAGATGATAATGTTTTGATCGGGCAATCAACATCAAAGGACAATCGCAAAAAGTACCCGGCGCACTCACGTGCGCCGGGTACGTCCATTTCATCCGCCGTTTGCATTTCCGCATGGGAAGTGAAAACACATCAAGCGGCGTCAAATTTCCGCTTATAACTCAATATTTCTTTCCGGAATGAACTCCTACTCCGTCCAGAATTATATCCGGCTCTCCCCTCTTCGGAAAATCGAGAATCGCCTGCTTGTCTCCGAGCCTGAATGCCTGATTTGTTCCTCTCAGCTTCATAAATCCGGTACTTATATCAAAGCTATCCCCGTCAATGACAACGACAGCCTTGCCTGTAACCATTCCGTATGCAAGACTCACCGTATGTTCCGTTCCGTCAATATCGATATTCCATTCAAGTTTTTTAGCCATACCGCAAATCATCCTTTCAATCGTCTGTATCCATTATACCATTGTGCCGAAAAATTGTCAACACACGCTCCGAATAAAAACAAAATCGTTTCTTTATTATTAATTTTCTGCAATACAATACACAATTCGCAACAACTGTGGTATAATCTATACGTATCTATGTACGCAGACATCACCGCTTACGGAAAACAAGCAAAGGAATACCCGGGGAGAAAAAATGGGGAAGTTAAAGAATAAAATCAAAAGAGCATTTCGAGATAAAGGACCGCGGCAAACAAAGCATTATTCAAAAAAGACGGCGGTTTCTGTCCTCTCAGTTTTCGCAGTGCTTTCCATTGTACTTGCCGTCATTGGATTTATATATATAAAAAAGGAATTCAAGGACACCGATGCTTTCCGTGACCTTGTATCGAGAAACTATTTTTTGAGCGTGGTTGTCCTGATCCTCGTATGCGCGCTTCAAGTGATCGTTGCGCTGATCCCGGGCGAGCTCGTCGAGATAGTCTCGGGCTATGCCTTCGGGGCGTGGATGGGTGCGGTATACTGCATTATAGGCGCAACGCTCGGCAGCGTTATCGTTATTCTGATCTCAAGAAAATTCGGCAGGCGTTTTGTGGAATCCATCTATCCGCGCGAAAAAATCGACGCTCTCCCCGTTCTCGGAGATCCGAAAACGCGCAATATAATGACTGCCCTGCTCTTTCTCATTCCGGGCACACCGAAGGATCTGCTGACATATGCCATCGGACTTACAAATCAAAGTATACCCATGTATATACTCCTCACAACCTTTTCGCGTCTGCCGTCGGTCATAACCTCCACAATGGGCGGCAACGCACTCGGTGACAGCGAATTTTTCCTTGCATTAAAAATATTTGCATTTACCGCCGCAATCAGCCTTGCAGGATATCTTGTCTATCTGCGCATAACAAACGGCGGCAAAAAAAAGAACGGAACCGATAATAAAGACGGTAAGGAAGTTGCACACCGCACCGAAGAGTCCGACAATGCACGATCATCTTCCTCATGTTCGGTAGAAGAAGATAATTCGCAGACGCGTTCTGCCTGCTCTGCCGCATCCGTGCCTGCCGAAAAAGACGGGATAAATAGCCCCGATAACCCTGAAGGAAGCCGGACGCAAGCCGACGCTTCATCCGAAAAAGGCGATGACCTACTCCGCTGCGAGGACTCGGATAAAGAGTAAAAATCTGATATCCTGTTATTTTATGCTTAAAAACGCAATAATATTCTCAATAAGCAGTATAAATAATATCCGGCAATGCGAATTATAAATTTTGCACAATTTTTGCTTTTTTATTTTGTGCAATTTTACAAATTATTCATCTAATGTTAATATTTTCATAATAATTTAATATTAAAATAGTAACGTCAGATTTAAGAGTATATTTTTGTATACGCGAATGTATACCCGGTCTGTACATAATCACAAAGAAAGGATCTGTTATTCTATGAGCGCAAACGGCAAATTTATCTACAAAATTGAGATTGACACAATGGAAGATGCCAAAAGACTTGTTGCGATAGCTTCCGGATTAAAGGGAAAAATCGTTCTTCGCAGCGGATCCAAGTTTTCCGTCAATGCCAAGAGCCTCCTCGGAGTCGTTCTTGCAAAAAAACTCAACTGGGATAATCTCACCATAGTAATGGACGATGATCATTATCACGAATTTGAGAAGTTCATCAAAAGTTAAGCGGATGTTTCCGCACTGCCGATTATTCAGTGTACTTTAGTACTCTTGTATATAAAAACGTGACTGTAAAAATGTCACCAGAAAAAGCAGAGGCAAAGATCGAAAGATCGGAGCCTCTGCTTTTATGTTTATGAACGAAAAAAGCACCCCGACAACACATCTGCGTGTCGAGGCGCCCGACTGGTGCCGGTGGTCGGGGTCGAACCGACACGGTATCGCTACCACTGGATTTTGAGTCCAGCACGTCTGCCAATTCCATCACACCGGCGTTTGTTTTTTTACTGAGGCTCGATGTTCCGCAGAGTTCACGCAAAAGAAATCAGGCGCAACATCCACGGAGTCTCATATCATGCGCAGAGCCTCAAAGCTCACGCACAACGCTGTAATTATATCACACACTCCGCCCAAAATCAAGAGTATTTATATAATTTTTCGCAATTTTCGAAGTCATTGAACTTCCAGTTCGATCGCTTTGTCTGCAGTATCCGTATTCTCGGGGAATCTGCACTCCCCGATATGTCCCTCATACAGCAGTTTCATTCCGCATACATCAAGAAAATCATTGGGTTTCATGACCCACGGATTTTTCGGAAGGCTCACGGCACCGGAGTCGTAAAGCAGAGAGGCGACAAATTGGGAGCAGGTGAATTTGAATTTACGCTTTATCACGATGCCAAGTCCCGAGGGGATGACTCCGAAATAATTGTACTTGCACCTGTCATAATTATTCCAATAGTATTCTATTTTGCGGCATATGATCCCGTACGCTTCGTCGGAGACATCAAGCGCGTACAGGGCACAGTTACAGTTCGGGTAAAGCGCGAAAATACGCGTATGCACATCCTCTGCTATAAGTCCCCCGTTGAAAATGTTGTGCATGGAGCGCCTTGCAAAGCTGTAAAAACCATTCGTGCGCGGCTCGACTGCTATTGAAGCGTGGGTGAATTTCCCATGTACAAGCGAATGTATCAGCTTTGACGGAAGGGTCTCTGTGCGCGAGAGCAGTATGTATACCTGTTTCAAAACAAATTGCCTTTCATCTCAATATAATTATAGCGGCTTTCCAAACAAGTATAACACATTTTACGTCATAAATCAACAATAATAATATCCAATTTGGAATGTGTAATTGATTTATACGTATTTTTGTGTTATAATAAGCGCAGAAAGTCTTGCTACGCAAGTCTTTGGGCTTCGCCCCTTGCACACCGCGTGTGCCTGCGCCATTGACGGCTT
>JBJDZF010000115.1:0-5120 GCA_051867855.1 Eubacteriales bacterium | reverse complement strand
TAATACTGTATCAACCCGTAAACAATATATGCCGCCGAAAGAACTATAATAACTATACCGGCAATATTGAAGAGAAAATCCACCGCTTTTCCGGGACCGGCGATCACCATCACAATGCCGATTATAAGCGACGGAAGCTCATTTTTGAACTGAAGCTTTTTTTCGTCGGAAAGGACTATTCGCACAAGCGGAAGCGCAATGAGATACACGCCGCACACGATCATCACCAAAAAATTGCGTGAGAATATCAGTGCCAGTGCAAAGGCAACGGTGAGCGCGGACATGACAATATCGAAGATCCCGCCCTTTTGTTTGATATTCATTATTGCGCGTATCAACATGGGGACTCCGGAAAACAGCGTAAGTATGCCGAGCACTATACACAGAAAATTGAGGAGCGCAGCGGCGGGAATGATAAATATGATTATTCCGGCAAGTATTCCCACCACGCCTATACCGAGAACAGTTGCAAGCGAAGATTTGTTCATTATGTTTCCTCCTTTGATCTCTCTTTGAGTATTTCTTCTATAATACCTACCGCACCGTCCGGGACCGTGCCGTTAAGTTCCTCATGTTTTTTAATTTTTTCGCGTACGGCCGTGGAGCTTACTGTGCACAGTCCGCCGTGCGCCTCGAGCAGTACGGTGACGGCAGACGGAAAATGCTCCGAGTTAAAGCGCGCCATCTCAAGCTCGTATTTTCTGTCATCCTCGTTTCTGACGCCCTTAACTATGGCGTCGGCTCCGAGCTCGCGTGCAAGCCTCCACAGCATTCCCTCCGAGCTTATCACGCGCACCCCTCTCTTTCCCGCAAGTGCCGCCTCGGCGATACGCCTGCGTTCGTCGATCGAAAACATATATTTTTTATCCGGATTTATCATCACGGCGACCACAACCGAATCACAGATCTCCAGCGCGCGTCCGACGATATCCGCATGACCGCACGTTATCGGGTCGAAACTGCCCGGCACAATACCGAGTCTGTATTTCTTTTCCGTCATTTTCATGCCTCCGCCCGCAATGACAGCACTGTTATGACGGTTTTTGAATACTTCGAATGTTTCACTGTGTCAAATTTTTCCGCAAGAGCTTCGTCCCCGCAAAATATGTCGTCCTCTGCGCTCTCGCAGACTATAACCGAAGTGGGTTTCAGCATCTCGTTGTCGTACAGCGCGCGCAGCGCAGGGGCATACAGCCCTGCGGCGTAGGGCGGATCGAGGAAAACGATGTCGAATTTTCTGCCCTTGTGCCTTCTTATGAAATCAGCATAGTCGCCCGGGTATACCTCGCACTCTTGGGCAGATTTTGTCTTTTCGATGTTTGCACGTATTACCGCAAGCGCGTCGCGCGAGCGCTCAACAAAGGTCGCCGAACGTGCCCCACGGCTCACCGCTTCAAGTCCCAGCTGTCCCGAGCCCGCGAAAAGGTCGAGCACTGCCCTTCCCTCAATATCAAATTGGAGCATCGAGAAAACAGCCTCCTTCACCCTCTCGGAGGTAGGTCTCGTAACCTCATCTCCCGCAGGTGCCGCGAGCTTTGTTCCCCTGGCGCGTCCTGTTATTATTCTCATGTTTACGACCGTAGCCTTCGCGTCGGCGAAGGCTTCCTTTCTCGGAAATTGCGGCTATCGCCGCGGATCCGGATCACCGTGCCGATTTGCGGCGGAATCCGAAAGCCGTATTCGGCGATTATTTTCTCGCCACGGTATTATTGTCCCCGCTCCTCATGAAAATGAGCGTATATTCTCTCGGCGTCACCTGCCGAGATTCCCGCGACCTCCGTCAGTGCGCCGATATCCGCGGATCTCAGCGCTGCCAATGTACCGAAGTGCGCAAGGAGCTTTTTGGCTTTTGCGGGTCCTATTCCCTGTATGCTCTCGAGTGAGGAGCGCCGCAGGGTCCTGCGCTTTGCATTGCCCGTTTTGGACACCGTAAAACGGTGTACCTCCTCCTGTATTCTGTATATGAGCATGAACACGGAGCGTTCACGGGCAATATTGATCTCCTCATCCTCCGTGCAAAGCGCACGGGTCTTATGGTAATCGTCCTTAACCATTCCGAAAACCGGGATGTCGATATTCATTTTCCGCATGACTTCCCTTGCAACCGAAACGTGTCCTCTGCCGCCGTCAAGAAGTATCAGATCCGGTGCTTCGGAAAAAGAACCGGACGTGTCGGCAAGCAAATGGGCAAACCGCCTTTCAAGCGCCTCTCTCATGCAGGCGTAATCGTCCGTTCCCTCGACGCTTTTTATATTGAACGACCTGTAATCGGCTCTCAAAAATTTTCCGCCGCCGACAACTATCATACCCGCAGTCTTGTTCTCTGAACCTATGTTGGAAATATCGTAAGCCTCGATACGTTCCGGAAGCACTTCAAGCGCGAGCATCGAAGCAAGTGCCGTAAGCGCCCCGTCGTCCTTTCTGCTCTCTATTTTGTACTGACGCGCCTTCTCCGCGGCGTTTTCATCCGCAGTTTTGCAAAGCTCGCGCAGATCTCCCCTCTTCGGGGTCTTCAGCGTCACCTTATGTCCCGCCTTGCCCGAAAGGTATTCCGTAAGTGCTTCGGCATCGGCGTCGTCAAGCTCAAATGAAACAATGATATTCCTCGGCACGTCGTCGCACATCCTGTAATGCTCGACAAGGAAGGAGGAAAGCGTCTCACCGTCCGCTATCTGGTCGGGACCGAACATAAAATCCCTCTTGTCGGTGAGGACACCCTCTCTGATATACATGACCGACACGCAGGTGCAGGTCTCATCGGTAAAAAATCCGAATACATCCTGTTGCGTGTCCGGTGACGCCACTATATGCTGCTTCTCGCTGAGCTTTTTGAGCGCGTTAATCGTATCGCGGCATCTTGCCGCCGCCTCAAAGCGCTCGGCGTCCGCATAAGCGAACATCTGCGACTCGAGCGCACTCACCGCCCCGGACGTATTCCCGCGCAGAATATCGGCGGCACACTTTATTAAGTCATTGTATTCCTGTACTCCGACCTCACCCGTACACACCCCGCAGCACTGCCCTATCCTGTAATACATACAGGGTCTCTCGCGTCCGATGTCGCGCGGAAACTGCTTTTTACAGCTCGGTATTCCGAGTGTTTTGTGAATAATGTTCAGGATCGAGTACACGGTTGCCGTTCCGGTAAAAGGACCGTAATATCTGGCTTTGTCGGAAAGTCGGGAGCGCGTATACATAATGCGCGGATATTCTTCCTGCGTGATCTTTATATACGGGTACGACTTCGCGTCCTTGAGTCTGATGTTGTATTTCGGAGAATACTGCTTGATAAGGGTATTCTCAAGTGAGAGCGCCTCGATCTCCGTACTGCAAAGAATATAATCGAAATCCTCCGCACTGCGCACCATTCTGTCGGTTTTTCCGTTTTTCCTGCTGTTTTGGAAATACTGCGAAACGCGGTTTTTCAGCTTTCGGGACTTTCCGACAGAAATAACCTTGCCGCGCGCGTCGCGCATTATATACACTCCCGGAGATGCAGGCAGGCTGTTTGCCTTACCGAGCAGCTCTTCCGTTCTCAATATACCCGACGGCACGTCCTCACCTCCCCGAAATCCGACACGAAAATAATATATCGCCGCCGCAAAGCGTGAATCTTATCGGTTGCGATACACTTCCATCAAAGTCATAACTATCTGCAAAGCCGATGGCTTGCACAGCCCTATTATGGCATGTTACCGGCGGGGCTGAAAGCCCACCGAAATGTCCGACACTTGCAAATATGCCCTACTGCCGCAAATGCGGCAACTATCTTAGCCTCCCTTGTGTAAAGGGAGGTGGCATTTTCGTAAGAAAATGTCGAAGGGATTGTAAAACAACAGCTCTTCGAAAACAATCCCTCAGTCACCTCCGGTGACAGCTCCCTTTACACAAGGGAGCCTTCCGCTGCGGCGGGATTGCGGGGCGGCAAAAACCTCTTATAGAACCTCCTGCTCAGCAAATGGTTTTCATGAACCAAAAACACAGGGCTGTTGTATCGTCAACAGCCCCGACATTTATTCGCAAAATCCGGTATGAATCAACTCTATCAGACCGTCAACGGCGGCGACCTCGTCCTCACCGTCCGCGATCAGCGTGATCGTCATGCCCTTGGCTATACCGAGTGAAAGAACGCCGAGCAGGCTTTTGGCGTTTACCCTGCGATCATCCCTTTCGACCCAAACGGAGCTTCGATAGCTGTTTGCCTTCTGAATAAAGAATGTTGCGGGTCTGGCATGAAGCCCAATATTATTGGTTATCGTTACATCTTTTCTTACCATAAAATATGCTCCCGTCAATAAGAAAATACACCGGTAAAATCGGACAATGATCCGATACAGGATACTGATAATAGTATATCAAAAACATCGTTTAAAATCAAGAGCAAAATATTAGTAACATTCAATGAAAATCGACCCGATATTACCGTCTCATTCACAATATATACACAAAAGGTGCAAAATATTTCCTGTTAATTTCACATTTCAGCGGCGTAATACCGTGAAAAATCATTTGTTTTTCCGCATTATTCGGGCGTATATTCCTCGATTGCCGTTATACGGATCGAAAGTGTTACATATTCTGTCTGCACCTCAATCGTCTGCCCGGGGGCAATATATCTCGTCCCCCCGACGCAAAAACCTCCGTCATCGGTGTAGATACCCTTGCAGACAAGTCGCCCTTTGGCGTTTACTCTCGACTCATCGTTCGGATAGAACGCCTCCACGACCTTTCCCGAGGAATCGGTAAAGAATTTCGAAGCCGGGGTTATATTGAGCACGCCCTTGTTTTCGGACTCGCTTATCAGCTCTCCGAAGGAGTTGCCGGTATCCGCAAAATACACCTTGTCACCGACGCTGATATAGTTCGGCGTGGTATAACGTATATCGTTTACCGCAAATGACACCGTATAATCGGAGGTCTCCCTGCCCTTTGAAAAGATGTCCTCGACATTATATCTGAAATAAATTCCGAGCACCGACGCAACAACGAGTATAATGATCACGGCATCGATCACATTAAAATGGATCTTACCCGTTTTTTTATTGTTCGAGTGCTCACGGTTCGTTGCTTTCGACATTCATCACACCCCCATCAGTTCAGAACGGACAGACCGACGCAAT
>JBJDZF010000114.1:0-5124 GCA_051867855.1 Eubacteriales bacterium | reverse complement strand
CAAAATGAAAATATTTTTCTGCATTTTCATAGCAAATGCCTGTGATAATTTCACCCAACTTTTCTCTGTCATCAGGGTACTGTCCTTCTTCTACCCAGTTGCCAATGAGGTTGCAGAGAATTCTGCGGAAATATTCATGTCTGGGGTAGGAAATGAAGCTACGGGAGTCGGTGAGCATTCCTATGAAGGCCCCCAAGACACCGAGGTTACCGAAGGCTCTCAACTGTGCTTCCATGCCGTCCTTTTGGTCGTTGAACCACCAAGCAGAACCCAACTGAATCTTGGAACGGAAAGGAGCTTGTTGGAAGCATCCCATGAGGGTGCCCAGTGCGTAGGTATCGTTGGGATCCAAAGAATAAAGAATGGTCTTGGGTAAATCATTGGTTAAAGCGAGAGCGTCCATAAGCTTGGCCAACGGTGCGGCAGGGGCGGTAGCGGCGATGCTGTCAAAGCCGGTGTCTGCACCCATCTTGTTGTACATAGCGGTGTTGTTGTTCCGAATGGCACCAACGTGAATCTGCATACACCAGCCGCGCTTGTTGTATCCTCTTGCAAAGAAGAGGAGTAGGTCGGTCATATAGAGTTGAATTTCATCCTCGGTCAAGGGTTGCATATTCAGTGCCTTGTCAAAGACGGCAGCGGCTTCTGCTTCGGTTCCCTCTTTGTAGGGAATGAAGTCCAAGCCATGGTCGGAAATGCGGCAACCGTGCGCGTGGAAGAAATCCATACAGCAATCCAACCATGCTTTGAGTTCGGCATAGGTCTTGACACCTGCGCTTTCAATATACGGCAGGAAGGTATCCTTGTGGATGTTTATAGCCTTATCGGGACGGAATGCAGGATACACCTTGACGGCGAAACTGCTCTTGGCGATTTGCTCGTGGTATTCCAAAGTATCAATGGGGTCGTCGGTGGTGCAGACGACCTTCACGCCGGAGCGCTCTATCAATCCCTTTGCGGAATACCCCTCTTCCTGCAATTTGGCAGTACAAGCGTCAAAAATGCGGTCGGCGGATTCCTTGGTCAAAGCTTCGTCAATATCAAAATAACGCTTGAGTTCCAGGTGTGTCCAGTGGTAAAGAGGATTGCCTATGCAGTAAGGAATGGTCTCGGCAAAGGCTCTGAACTTTTCTCTCCATGTGGAATCTCCGGTGATGTACTTTTCGTCAATACCGAAGGAACGCATGGCTCTCCACTTGTAGTGGTCACCTGCCAACATCAGCTCTCCGATGTCGGAAAACGTGTGATCCTCTGCAATCCAAGCCGGATTGAGGTGGCAGTGGTAATCTATAATCGGTTGCTTTTCGGCATAAGTGTGATAGAGTTCCCGTGCCGTTTTGGTCTGCAACATAAAGTCGTCATGAATGATGGTTTTCATAGTGTTACTCCCGTTTTGAAAAATGCTATCTCACGAACATCTTCGCTCCTGCAAATATATTCGCCGTTTACGGTCTTAAGTATCAGTTCAAAAAGTCCGTCTGCGTCCATTTCCGATGCGTCAAAATCTATCCAATTGTTCTTTTTTTGTGCAAGTACCTTATTTGAAGCTATCTTCATTGTCGGAACAAAGGTTGAAAATGGTGTTCCTCTGCCTGTTGTGAATAGAATGAGCTGACAGCCGGAGGCCGCAAGTGCTGTAGCAGCTATGAGGTCGTTGCCGGGAGCGTTGAGTACGCTGACCCCCTGCTCTGTTACCATCTCACCGTAGCCAAGTACTCCGTTGACGGCAGTATGACCGGCCTTTTCCACACACCCCAGCGACTTTTCTTCAAGCGTAGTAATACCGCCTTTTTTGTTTCCGGGACTTGGGTTTTCATACACGGGAAAGCCATGCCTTGTGTAAAAATCTTTGAAGTCCTCTATCATACCGCGGTACTTTTCAAAGGTTTCCCTGTCACGGCATTTATTCATAAGCAGCTGCTCTGCCCCGAACATCTCGGGTACTTCGGTGAGTATCGCCGAGCCGCCTGCCGATACTGTCATATCAGTAACTCTGCCAACAAGGGGATTAGCGGTAATTCCCGAAAAGCCGTCACTGCCGCCGCATTTAAGACCTATACACAGTTCAGAGAAATCACACTTCTCACGCACAAGGCTTGCCGATTTTTCGGCAAATCCCGAGAGTAATGAATAACCGTATTCAAGCTCATCGTCCACATCCTGACAGTTAAAAAACGCAACATTATCCCTGCCGGAAAGGCACTCCTCAATTGCCGACAGTTGGTTGTTTTCGCACCCAAGCCCGACAAACAAAACATAACTTGCGTTTGGATTGAGTGCTATGGCACAGAGCAAACGGCGGATATTTTCGTTATCCTCACCGAGTTGTGAGCAACCGAACTGGTGTGTCAGGGCAAAAATGCCGTCAATGCTTCCTTTCACAAGCCTTTGAGCCATCTTTTCGAGTCTGTGACAAACCCCGTTCACACAACCGACAGTCGGGATAATATAGATCTCGTTGCGGATTCCTGCCCTGCCGTGCTTGCGTTTATAGCCGAGAAAAGTACGCTTAACTGCCTTGGGGGTCTCAGCGAAAAAGTGATAGGTGTACTCAGCGTTTTCATCCAGGTGTGTTTTCAGATTATGCGAGTGTACCCATTCGCCTTTTTTTATGTCGGTACTTGCCCTGCCTATCGTCTGCCCGTATTTTATCACAGGATCGCCATGCTTTATATTAAAAAGTGCTATCTTGTGCCCTGCAGGTATTCCGTCGCGTTCGCAGAGCAGAACGCCAACATTATCCTTTTCGTTTATTTTTATGATCTCGTTCATATCAGCACTTCGCCGTTCTCTATACGCACAATACTGCCTGAAACAGTTTCATAGAAATTCCTGTATGCTGTAAGGTCCTCACCCCACACCGTAATATCACGCATAAACTCGTATATATCTCCTCCATTTTTGAAAAAGTCTATATATGCCCGGTCATCTTTTAGCTCATCGTATCTCGTTTTATACAGGAACATAAGGTACGAAAATCCAATCGTGAGTTTTTCGGGTATTCTGCAGTTTTTCTCATAGTAATCACGAAAGGTCGGAAGAACCCTCGCACGCCATTTTGATATGCTGTTCAGCGCGATGCTTGTGAGCTGATGATTGAGGAACGGATTGAAAAATCTTTCCTCCACATCTGCGGCAAATTGCTTTGTCATTGCCGTATTGTCTGAAACAAACGGTATGATTTCATCAAGCGAATCTTTGAAAAATTTATAAAGTCGCCTGTCGGTCATGCAGTCATAAACCGTCATCGCCCCGAGTGAAAGTCCCACAGGTACGAGGTTGGTGTGACTACCGTTGAGTACACGCACTTTGCGTTTCTTGTAGTACGCTATATTATCGGTCAGCACAACATCAATATTGTGTCTGCCCTCCTTTATGTACTTTTCTATCCTGCCTTTTTTCTCGACCGCCCACAAGCCGAACGGTTCTGCAACAGACATAAGTTCGTCATCCTCGCCTATCAGCTCACACAAATGAGACTTGGTTTTCTCGTCACGGGGATATCCCGAGACTATGCGGTCAACAAGCGTGTTGCAGTAAAAATTTTTTGTGTCATTCCAAACCCTGAAATCCTGCGGAAGTCCCCAAAGTGATATGTACTTATCCACGCAACGGTAAAGCTCGTCAGCATTGTTCTCTATAAGCTCAACGGGCATAAGGTATACACCGTCAAGTCCCGAATGAAATCTCTTATAAAGAAATTTTGTCAGCTTTGCAGGGTATGTTATCTTCTCAAAGTCGTCAAATCTATCGGCATCATTGAAACAGATTCCTGCCTCGGTGGTGTTGGAAACGATGATCTTCAAATTCTTGTCACATGCAAGGGTATCATAGCTTTTCCTCTCATCAAATGGCGAAAACACCTGATCTATAACCGACACGCCGTAAACATCTTCAACTGTCCCTACAGCGCTCATGCCACGCAGAACGACGTGATAGCGGTTATTCTGCGCGCGGAATTTATGAAGTATGGCCGGGGACGGGATCGGCTGTATCACACTCACCGAATACTCGCCGCCCTCTCTGTTCAGCGTTTCAAAATACAGGTCTGCGAACGAACGCAAAAAATTTCCTTCTCCGAATTGTGCTATCTTTATCATGAATCTCCTTTAACAAGCCCTAAAAAGTGAAAGAGCTATATAGGGGTATACCCACCCGATAAAAATCGGGTGGGGTTTGCTTTTGGTTGAAATTCAGTTTTCTTTCTTCTTGCCGAGGGTCAATGCCGCAACTCCGGCTACAACTACAAGTGCGATTACACTTCCACTCACAACCGACTTACAACCGCTTTTTTTACCGCTGTCTTCGGTTATTTCCTCTGTTGTTGTCGAGCTTTCCGGCACCGGAGCCTTTGTGCCGGGAACATCTGTGTCATCTGTGGATGTTTTTCTCGTTCTGAAAAATGTTGCAGTATAGGTTACATCTTCTGTTGCATACTGCAATTCCGGGGACCAGCAGTTGAAGGTGTAGATATACTTATCATCATCTGCTTTTGTGGGCGTCTCATCTCCGAAGGACGGCATTTCTCCCTTTTGTACCTCGGTTGTCTTGACTATTTCTCCTTCAACCTCCCATGATATAGTATATTTAACATCAACATTGAAAAAAGCAGGAGCAAATGAAGCCACGCCTGTGGGAACCATTATGTCATTCTCTCTTTTTGTCCAATTTGTAAATGTATCGTTCGGAAATGTTGCATCAAGACCTTTCAAGGATTCGAAAGAGATTACAGCTCCTTCATCGGTCTGCTCACCGTTTATCAGGGTATGCTTTCCGAGCTTGCTGTTTATTCCAAAGCAGTTGTTTGCCTCCATAGGTACATTTTTAACCAGATCATTGAAGTTGGAAATTGCAGAATTGGAAATCTCACGCCATGATTTTGCTTCCAGCTTACCGATATTTATGCAATTATTGATGACCGACTTCTGATCTTGTCTTCCGATAATTCCGGCAGCATAATAATGTCCGCTGGGATCAGTAGGAATGGTTATGTTTCCAATATTGAGACAATCTGATATCTCTGCATAAATTCCGTTTCCGTTTCCGATCATTCCTCCGGCATTTGAGCCATCTGCAGTGATATTGCACTCGGAAACACAGCTCCCGATGACGATTTTTGCTCCG
>JBJDZF010000113.1:0-5157 GCA_051867855.1 Eubacteriales bacterium | reverse complement strand
TGTTGTTTGACAGAAAAACGCTCAATAAATTTTTTTGCGCTCTTATTTCCGTTGGGGTTGACAACAAGCTTGCCGTCAACAAGTCCCATAAATACACCGCCGATCGGTCCGTTCCACGGAATGTCCGAGATAGAGAGAGCTATGGAAGCGCCTATCATCGCGGTAATTTCGGGCGAGCAATCGGGGTCGACCGACATAACGGTCAGAGTGAGCGCCACATCGTTTCTCAGATCCTTGGGGAAAAGGGGACGAATGGGGCGGTCGATAACGCGCGAGGTGAGTATCGCTTTTTCCGAGGGCTTACCCTCTCTCTTGAGATATCCGCCGGGAATTTTGCCTGCGGCGTACATTCTCTCGTCGTAGTCCACGGACAGCGGGAGAAAATCGATCCCGTCGCGCGGCTTTGCCGAAGCGGTAGCGCAGCAGAGAATTACAGTGTCGCCGTAGCGAACGAGCACCGAACCGTTTGCCAGTCCCGCAACCTTGCCGGACTCGACGACAAGGGGTCTGCCCGCGAGGGTGTAGTTGAATACCTTGTGGTTTTTGAATACCATCTGTGAGCTTTGAACTTTTTCCATTTTTGTTCCTCCGATGTTTTTGATTTTTGTTTTGCATCGGCTCTGCCGATGTCCCACGGAGGTTTAGCACTTAATTACACGCCCCGTAACACGTATCCGTGGGGCGCATAATTAACTGCTAATCCGGCGTGGGAAAAGCGCTTAAAAAGTTGGAGTGAGGAGGCGAGTATGGTACTCCACTCTTCACTCCGACAATTATTGAAAGCAGAATTACTTTCTGATGTTCAGCTTGCTGATAATGGCGCGGTAACGCTCAATATCTGTCTTCTGGAGGTAGTTGAGAAGATTTCTTCTGTGACCTACCATCTTGAGAAGTCCGCGGCGGCTGTGGTGATCCTTGTGGTTAGCCTTGAGGTGTTCATTGAGATTGTTGATCCTGTAAGTGAGAAGCGCGATCTGAACCTCAGGCGAGCCGGTATCTCCCTCATGAGTAGCATACTGCTCGATAATTGCCTGCTTTTCGTCCTTAAGCATGATTTTTTTCACCTTTCTTTAATTTATTTATCGGGGACTCAGCTGCCGGTGGGTGAGTTGCCGTTCATACGGCCTTATATCCGATAACCGGGTCGGCGACATACAACACTGATTATACCATTAATTATTATATTTGTAAATAGGTTTTCTCGTATTTTTCAAATTTTTCCGTTTGCTTTTTCACATTCCGTTTATTTTTCGTGCGGTTCGGAGACGGAAGACTTGTTTTTTTTCGTTTTCAGCGAGAGGATTCCGGAGGTGACGAGCATACACCCGAATATTTTACGCAGAAGAGATTGCGCGATCAGTCCGGAGAGCAGTGAGCCGACGACAGCACCCGCAACTCCCGCCGCCGCCATTACTCCCACCGCTGCGCCGAATATGCGTCTCCGGCGCAGATGTACGGTAAGAGATCCGCCCGCAGAGAAGAGAAAGAACAGCAGGTTAAGCCCCTGAGCAGTTATCTGCGGCGTATCGGTAAACAGAGCGAGATAAATTACAAAAAGTCCTCCGCCTCCTACCCCGAGGCCCGAGAGCACCGAGACGGCAAACGCAACACAGAAGCTTATGATGAATTTTGTCATGCAGACCTCACTTTATTATCAGCATTACGCCGGAATACACCACGAGCGCGGCGAAGAGCTTCTTGAGAAAATCGGCGTTCAGCTTACCGAGCAGATATCCGCCGATCACTCCCCCGATGACGGCGGGAAAGACGTATGCGCCGAAGCCGTCGATCCTCATGCTTCCGCGAACGGCGTAAATTATTGAGGAAACGACGGATATCGGAAGCATGACGCACAGCGCGTTTGCGTATATGTCCCGTCGGTCCGGAATATTTTCGCCGAGCAGGCGGGCGAGAGAGTAAATTATTATTATGCCGCCGCCGGCACCGAGCATACCGTTGACGGCGCCCGCTACAAATCCCGCAAGGGGGATAAAAAGCGATGACGTTTTGATTTTTTTCATTATATCTCCGTGTGTGGCACAAATACCGAAAAATTTTCTTGAAAATACCGATGCTTTGTGGTATAATTAAGCAGTATTTACACGATTAGTATTAACATCGGCATACAAAATAATACAAGCCGTCAAACGGCTCGGATATAAATTTCGGAGGCAGCTATGGCAGCAAAAAAGGACGTTAAAAATAATAAGAGCGGAGTCACCGGAAAGGCGCCCGTAAAGTCCGCCGCAACAGGGAAGGGCGGAGAAAAAAACGCGGCACGTCCGAAAGGCGCGCGCACGGAGAAATCTTTTATGCGCTCGGCAATGCCGTATATATTGATGGTGTTCTCCGTAATACTCGCCATATGCTTTTTTACGGTCCAGCTGCTGGAAATAGACGATGGGGCAGGTATAGTCGGATACGGCATACAGTGGTTCTTCTGCGGGATGTTCGGCGGGGCGGCATTCCTGATTCCCGCGGTGCTTATGTATATTGGCGTAAAATGGTGCCTTTTCAACATCAAGTGGTCCCCAAAGAAGGCGTCGGGCTGTTCGGATGACACCGAACAGCTTGAGGTTGACCGCGTAAAGGACAGGCGGCGGCTTGTACTGCAAACGGTTATGTCGGGGCTTATCGTTCTCCTCTTTTCGGTTGCGATAGGTGTTATCGGTGACAATTACGCAAGCCCTGACATAGCGGATATGTGGCTTGACGCGGCAGATAACCTTGTGGGCGGCGGAATTATCGGAAGCTCTGTCGCTCTGCTTATGATAACCTGCTTTGAACAGGTCATATCAATGATAATTTTGTGTGTGTTAATGTTTTTGGCGTTTATTTTTATGATAGGCATAACTCCGGACTGGATAGTGCTGAAGATCCAGTATAACGCCAAGTTGAGGAAGGAAAAGCGGGCAGCGGAGCACGAGTTGCTGTTGCGCGAGGCGGCGGAGAAAGAGGCGCAGGAGCGCAGGCACGCCAACAGGATCGCCTCACCGTCGGCAGTATCCGATTCGGAAAAAACACCGCGCACGGAGCAGAAGAAATCCGGCGGTATGTCGGTTGATGAGATGATGAACGACGCCCCTCAAAAGGATGAAGACCCGGATGCACCCGCGCAGGCGCCCGAAGCGGAGCCTGTGCTCATGCCCCTGGACCCGGCAAGTAATGTCTACATCGGTCCGTCCGACAAGTCTGACGATATTTATATCGGGGTTACGGGGAAGCCGGAGCACATCTCACAGCCGCAGGCTCAACACGACGGGGATCGACCCGAAGAGAACGTGGGCAAGGACTTCGGGGGAGATCCGATGTTCGATTCGGAGGAGTTTTCGGGGATTGACAGCGTTATACGCAACTTAAAGCCCGAGAATGCCGCGTCGGACGGTGAGAAGTTACAGGAGCCGACTCTGCCGATAGTCGAGAGTGATGAACTTTCCGGGTTGGAGCATGGCGAGAAGATAGACCTCGGACATATCGGTAACGATGAATTGCTTTCCGACGTGGCGGCTGTTGCGCCGGACGATACCGAAGCCGTAGTTGAAATCGAAACTCCCTATGTTTTCCCGCCGATCGACTTGCTTGAGAAAAATAAAAATGTGGTTGATACAGACTATTCGCAGGAGTTGCAGGAAAACGCCCAGAAGCTGATGGATACGCTCAAGAGCTTCAAGGTCAATATCCGCGAGATCACTTATTCCAGAGGTCCCACAATAACCCGTTACGAGCTTAAGCCCGAGGCGGGAACGCGTGTTCGTGCGATAGCAAACCTTGTGGACGATATCGCGCTTAACCTTGCGACGACGGGAGTCAGAATCGAGGCGCCCATACCGAACAAGCCCGCGGTAGGTATTGAGGTTCCGAACAGAAACCGCGCCACGGTATACCTTCGGGATCTTATCGACTCGCCGAAATTTGCCGAGGCAAAAAGCCGTATGACCGCATGCCTCGGAATGGACGTCGGAGGAAACCCGATCTATTTCGATATAGGTAAAATGCCTCACCTGCTTATCGCCGGCGCTACCGGTATGGGTAAGTCAGTGTGTATCAACTGTATAATCGTCAGCCTGCTGTACAAGGCAAAGCCGGACGAGCTTAAGCTGATCCTGATTGACCCGAAGAAGGTTGAGTTCAATATTTACAAAAATATACCGCATTTGTACGCTCCCATCGTCAGCGACCCGAAAAAGGCGGCGGGCGCACTTGCCTCCGCTGTGGCGGAGATGGAGCGGAGATTTGAGCTCATTGAGGACGTGGGAGTGCGCGATATTGCCACCTACAATGCCGTAACCGAAAATGACCCCGACAGGGAATTCATGCCCCACATGGTGATTATCATTGATGAGCTTGCTGACCTCATGATGACTGCTCCCGACGAGGTGGAATCCTCAATATGCCGTCTTGCGCAGAAAGCGAGAGCCGCGGGAATACACATCATAATCGGTACGCAGAGACCGTCCGTCGACGTCATCACAGGTCTTATCAAGGCAAATATCCCCTCGCGTATTGCCTGCACGGTCGCTTCCCAGGTCGACTCGCGTACGATCATCGACATTGCGGGCGCAGAAAAGCTGATTGGTAAGGGAGATATGCTCTTCGCGCCTGTCGGAGCGTCAAAGCCCATGCGTGTTCAGGGCGCGTTTGTCAGTGAGGCGGAGGTTGAGAAGATAGTCACATTCCTTAAGGATAACAACGCGAGTGCCAAGTTCAACAACGACTTCATTTCAAGGCTTGAAGAAGAGGCGGCAAAGTGCGGAATGGGCAAGAAAGGCAACAGCGGCGGATTTGACGCGCCTGCCGGTGACGAAGCATCCGACGGCGGAGACTCAAAGTTCCGCGAAGCGGTCAAGCTCGCCATCGAGGAAGGGAAAATTTCCACGTCGCTCCTTCAGAGAAGACTTGGGCTCGGTTACGGCCGCGCGGCTAAACTCATCGACGAGATGGAGGCACGCGGATATGTGAGTAAGCCCGACGGAAATAAGCCCCGCCGCGTACTCATAACCATGGAAGAATATATGAGACGTGTCGTCGACAATGACCTCGGCGACGATGCGGAAGAGTGATGGAGATGTCATAGCTTAATGCGGGGGAAACTTTTCAAGGGAAAAGGTTTTCCCCGCACCCCTTTCAAAAGCTTTGACCTGTTATAATATATCCAAG
>JBJDZF010000112.1:0-5191 GCA_051867855.1 Eubacteriales bacterium | reverse complement strand
AAAGCGCGGTGCGTGATTCCCCGCCCCGAAGTTTATATCACCGTTGAATAAAAAAATGCCCTCCTATTGCAGAATGGCAGAATATCTGCAATAGGAGGAATTTTTATATTTAATTGTCTCAATAATATCTTCAGAAACATCCTATGACGTCAAGCTCGTCATATAAACCACGCAGATTTCGGTATAAATCGCGGTATATTTTATAGTAGCCTTTGTAGGCGTGGGTGTTGCTTGCAACAGGCAATTGGACATTTTGCTGGCTTTGTGCGATCCTGCAACCTTGCTCAACCGACGGATATATTCCGGCACATACTCCGGCAAGGATCGCTGCTCCGAGAGCCGGTCCTTCTTTCGCCGACAGTGTTCTGACACCGCAGTCAAAACCGTCCGCTATCATCTGCCGCCACAACTCACTGCTCCCGCCTCCTCCACATACTGCAATATCCCGTATTTCAATATTCATTTCCCTCAATACCGTATAGCAGTCGCAAAGTGAAAACATTACGCCTTCCATAACGCTCCGCAACATATCTTTCCTGCTGTGCATAGCGGAGAGCCCGAAAAAAACTCCCCTTGCTGCGGGATTGAGGTGAGGGGTGCGCTCACCCATAAGATACGGAAGATAGATCAGCTTATTTGAGCCGACCGG
This sequence comes from Eubacteriales bacterium, assembly GCA_051867855.1. Lineage (GTDB taxonomy): Bacteria > Bacillota > Clostridia > Oscillospirales > CAG-272 > HGM12713. Next base: position 4,542 of record JBJDZF010000112.1, on the reverse strand, counting down.
ACTTTCGGCAGCCAGCCTGTCGATCTCCCCATATGAAAGCTCGGGACAGAAATTATTTCTGAACCATTTCAGTGAAAGTCCTGCCGCCTGGGTAACTCCCATTACATGCCATTTTCCCGGCACCGCACAGCAGAATGTGTGAACGCGGCCTTTACTGTCTGTAACGGGCTTATCGGTATGAGCAAAGACCACCCCGCTTGTTCCGATAGTTACAAAAGCCTTTCCGTCACTGATAACACCTGTACCTATTGCCGCCGCGGCATTGTCACCGGCTCCTGCGGCAACGGGGATCCCCCGAGGAATACCGATAAGCTTCGCCGCCGTATCTGAGACATATCCGCTGATCTCACAGCTCTCATAAACGGTAGCAAGCAGATTTTCATCTATATCCAAAAGTGCCAACAGTTCCCTGCTCCAGCAACGCTTTCCGACATCGAGCAATTGCATCCCTCCGGCGTCGGAAACATCGGTGGCAAAAATTCCGGTAAGCCGGTAACGGATATAATCCTTTGGCAACAGAATGTGTCGGCACCTACTGTAATTTTCGGGTTCATTCTTTTTCACCCACAGTATCTTCGAAGCAGTAAAACCGGTAAGCGCGGGGTTGGCCGTTATTTTAAACAGCCTGTCATGTCCTACGTTGTCTTCTATCTCACGACATTCCTCGCGCGTTCTCTGATCACACCATATTATTGCGTTCCGTATCACTTTTCCGTCTGCGTCCAGCATAACCAGCCCGTGCATCTGACCTGACAGCCCTATCCCCCTGATATTCTCGGGGGGTATCCCCTGTATTATTTCAGACAGTGTAATAACGGCTGCCCGCCACCAGTCTTCGGGATCCTGCTCCGCCCAGCCGTTTGCCGGCTGATATATGTCATATTCCGATACAGCCGACTTTATTTCATTGCCTTCAATATCGAACAGTACGCTCTTGGTAGCGGAGGTCCCCACATCTATTCCTATCAGATATTCCATATTCACCGCGGCTCCTTCAGAAAATGTTTGTTTCTTCCTGCGCATCTGTACGCTTCAATAAGTTCGGCAAAAGCTGTGGTCATACCGGATGCTTTTCGATGAAATCCTTTCTGAAAGCATTCAGTCTTTCACGTGTTGAAATGGCGGTGTTAAGCAGATAGCCGTAATCCACGCCTGTCGAAATGATATTTGCACCGATGCCGAGATAAAAATCAAGTGTTTCCTCGTCAGCGTTACCGATGGATACACCGAAGCTCTTTTCTGCCCCGGAAAGCACCTCTCCGACGTGCCTTATCAATTCACGTGTTTTGGGCTGATCCTTCTTTCCCAGCTCACCCACAGATCCTGCCAGGTCGCACGGTCCTATAATAAAGCCGTCTATATAAGGGACCGTGAGGATCTCCTCAAGATTTCTCACCGCCTCCTCAGTTTCCACCTGAACAAGCCTTGCCATTTCAAAAACACCCTTGTTGATATATTCATTGACATCGTCAATACCGTACCTTACGGCGCGCATCGGTCCAAATCCCCTGTTGCCGTAAGGCGGATAAAGCGTTGAGGCAATCGCCTTCTGCGCCAGCTCCTTGGTGTTTATCATGGGGAACACTATGCCGTCCGGTCCCATCTCAACCACTTTTTTAGTCTTATTGTAATCGTCGACCGGAACTCGGACAACAGTTGATGAACCGGACATTTTGGTGAGATTTATACACTCGAGCAGCGTCGGATCGTCCATCGGCGCATGCTCCGTGTCGATCCACACAAAGTCAAATCCCGCCAGCCCGAGAATTTCGCCGTGTGACGCGACAGGCATGGAAATGTGAGTGCCGTTAATAGGTTCCCGATTGATCAGCTTCTGCTTTAAAATATTTTTTATCATCTTGTAATGCCCTTCCGCTACGCCGGTGTATCAAATCCATTTTATCAGCGTAGCAGTAAAATTAATATTGTTTCTTTTCTGTCCGAAGCGACAGTATTTTATGATGTCCTGTCCCAAACACCGACAAAAAACTTTACGGCACTTAAAAGTATTTCAGGACACTTAAGGTGCTTTTTACAGATTCACCTTAAGTCGGTTTCATAACCAAGATCCACGGATGAATCAATTACCGTATCGCAAGATCCACAAATGTAAATTCCGCAACCTGTCCTGCAGTATTCAGCGTTATGACAACGGTGTTTTTGCCGTTTTCGAGCAGCTCAGCCGGTACAATAAAGCATTGCATTTGCTCTGCACTGCCTATAAGCTCTTTATATGGATTGTCATAGGGCTCTCCGGTATAATCACAGCTTTTCAGAGTCACACCGTTTATCTTTACCGTAAAATCCATCCCGGATATTTCCTGTATACCCTCAAACTTCAGAACACCGTTTTCTTTCCAGCCACCATCTGGCGCCGTCATATCAAAAATAAATTCAGCAGAATTTCCGGAATCGCTCAGCTTTACATTGCCAAGTTCAAACTCATTTAACAGAAGATTGTATGTTCTCCCGTAAAAATAATGCTGTGATGCCGTCTTCAGGAAATCGGTATCCTTCAGATTCTCAACAATCTCAAAAGGCGGAGCATATCCCAAACCGTTTGAAGGCGAATATTGCCAGTTCCGGTAAAACGGGAAATTGAACATTGAAATTCCGTCTGCTTTATGGGCATATGCGCTGTATGCACAGGTATAAAACTGCTCTTTGGTGGTATATCTGACCTCAACCGGATTTGACCCCTGCTTATAAGTTGTCGCATGGCTCAGCATAATGTATACAAGAGAATCCGGATACTGTGTTTTCACCTGCTCGGCAAGATCATAATTCATTACACTGAAATAATAATCCCAAAAGATAAAGATATCAACTCCGGCGTCATGTAATCTGTCTATATCAAGTCCAAGATCCCCGTATTCTCCGTCCTCTGTCGGAATTACGACGCCGAAATAATATTCCTTGCCGGTCTGTTCGGTTTTCTTATCGAGAGCATTTCTAACCGATTTTATAAAATCCGTCATTATGTTTATCCGCTGTGCTTCGTTCGTCTCTGACAGATTGAAATACGCCGGTGCTCTCATAAAATCGAGCAGGATTCCGTCTATATCATAATTTTCTATAAGCTCGTAGAGCATTGCGAGCTTATACTCCCGGACCGCCCTGTACTGAAAGTCAAGCATATGCTTGCTGCTTCCGACAATATTGTTTTGACCTTCCTTGATACGGTATTCCGGATGCTCAACATAGAATTTTGACGTCCACTTGTAATCCGCGGTTTGGGGATTGTCCATCAGATGCAGATTGTGAAGATCATTCATGCGGTAGCTCAAAAAATAAAGCTTGTTTTCCTCATGTGTCTTTTCAAGCTGATCCTGCACAAAATCATTGCCGTTTTTGGCATATGTCAGAAGCCCGTATGAGCCTTTTCCTCCAAACTCCTCATAAAACCATTTGCTGTGCTCTTCGGGTGAATAAACCTCGGAGGGGTACCATGGCACCATCCCGTATATTTCGTTTACGAATACGTCAAAGCCGGCATCGGTTGCCTCTGTAACCGCGCCGTCAAGGCGTGCTTTTGTCACTATCTGCGATCTGTCCGGATTGTTTTCATTGACACATGAAATAATATGTCCGGGATCGTTGAAATAAAATAATGCTTTTGAAGCACTGCTTAACACGAGTTGTTCCCCTCCGTTATCATCGCCTGCCGTTTCGGATACGGCATCTGAACCGTTCTTGTCAGTTTCTTCGGTATCGGTATCGTCTTTTCTGCAAGAGCATAAGATACCGCTCATTATAAAAAATACCATAAATACCGATATAACTTTTGTTTTCACAGGATATCTCCTTTTTTCTCACTCAAGAAAATATTTATACGTATCTATCAGATCTTCAAAATTTTCCTCAAACAGGTCTTTGTTACTGCTCCACCATGCGCTCAGATCGCTTCTGTTATTCCGTATCAGCGATTTTACACCGATGTAAATATTATCGTCCCAGCCTTTGCCGATCTGAGACTGATAGAAAGTTGCGAAGTCAAACCTGACGCTGTCCCTGATCAGAGTAAGCATAGCTGAATCCTCGGGAGAATTAACTGCCTGATACTGGAGCACGGTACCGAAATATGCGGGAATGAGCATATTGTACGAGGTATAATTGAGATATTCAAATATAATGGCAGAGCGCTCGGTATCGCACACCTGCGGAATATGGGCTACCTCCCAACGAATGTTGTTGCTGTAATAGTTTTCCTGCTCTGCATCGTATTTCGGGAAAGGCAAAATTCCGTAATCCACTCCCGAATCTCTCAGATTGCCCTTTGCAAGATATTCTATTGCATTACAGCAGAACATAGCCTGAGAATTGGAAAAGAAATCAATGAGATCTTCATCGCTCGCAACATAGAATACACTCTTCTCTTTGTTGAAGAAATCAAGATATGTATTGAACACTGCAACAAGATGATCATTATAATAGTTGTTCAGACTGACCTCTCCGTTGTTATCGCGTGTTGTTATCGGGGTATCAGAGCCTACAAGTGCGCACATGGGAGCATGGGTGTTTCCCACAAATCCGTAAACATCC
>JBJDZF010000111.1:0-5197 GCA_051867855.1 Eubacteriales bacterium | reverse complement strand
AAGAGCTTAATGCAAAGCTTAAGGAACTCAAGGAAGAGCTTTTCACGCTCCGCTTCCAACACGCGATAAATCAGCTTGACAACCCCCAGAAGATGGTCGAGGTCAAGAAGAACATTGCCCGTGTAATGACAATCCTTTCAGAGAAGAATGCGTAAGGAGGAAGAGTCATGACAGAAGAAAGAAATCTCAGAAAAGTAAGAGTCGGCCGCGTAATAAGCGACAAGATGAACAAGACAGTCGTCGTCGCAATCGAGGATAACGTGAGACACCCCGTTTACGGCAAGATCGTCAAGCGTACCCTGAAGCTCCACGCACACGATGAGAACAACGAGTGCGGCATCGGCGACAAGGTTGAAATTATGGAGACAAGACCGCTTTCCAAGACTAAGAGATGGCGCGTTGTCGAGATAGTTGAAAAGGCTAAATAATAAGCTCCAAACCCATATAAAGTAAATACGGCAGAAATCGTATTGAATCAGGAGGAAACAAAAGTGATACAGCAACAAACATTAATGACGGTTGCCGATAACACCGGAGCTAAAGAGCTGATGTGCATTCGCGTACTGGGAGGAACAGGACGCAGATACGCAAATATCGGCGACGTGGTAGTGGCCAGCGTAAAGAAGGCTGCCCCGGGCGGTGTTGTTAAGAAGGGCGATGTCGTCAAGGCTGTTGTTGTAAGAAGCGTACACGGCGTAAAGCGTGCAGACGGTTCTTACATCAAGTTTGACGAGAACGCAGCGGTGATCATCAAGGAAGATAAGACGCCAAGAGGCACCCGTATTTTCGGGCCGGTGGCAAGAGAACTCCGCGAGAAGGATTATCTCAAGATACTCTCCCTCGCACCCGAAGTACTTTAACGGAGGTAACGAACAGTGCATATTAAAAAAGACGATACAGTCATTGTTCTTTCCGGTGACGACAAGGGAGTAAAGGGAAAGGTTATCGCAACCTCCCCCAAAGAAGGAAAGGTATTGGTTGAAAAGGTCAACGTGATCCACAAGCACGTCAAGCCCCGCAAGCAGGGCGAAGCAGGCGGAATAGTGGACGCCGAGGGTGCGATTTACGCGTCCAAGGTCGCTCTCTATTGCCCCAAGTGCAATAAAGGCGTCAGAGTCGGATACAAGACCGTTGACGACGGCAAAAAGACAAAGAAAGTCCGCGTTTGCAGAAAATGCGGCGAAGAAATATAAGGGAGGACGGGACTGATGGCAAGACTTAAGGATATGTACAAGGCCGAGGTAGCGCCTGCCCTTATGAAGAAATTCGAATACAAGAGCCCGATGCAGATTCCGAAGCTCGACAAGATAGTTATCAACTGCGGAGTCGGCGACGCGAAGGACAATTCAAAGGCTCTTGAGTCGGTTATCGCAGATCTCACTCTGATTTCCGGACAGAAGGCAATTCCCACATACGCAAAGAAGTCGGTTGCAAACTTCAAGATCCGTCAGGGAATGAAGATCGGCGCAAAGGTTACTCTGCGCGGGGACAAGATGTACGAGTTTATGGACAGACTCTTCAACTTTGCTCTCCCGAGAGTCCGTGACTTCAAGGGTATCAGCGCAAACGCGTTCGACGGACGCGGAAATTACGCGCTGGGACTTAAGGAACAGCTCATATTCCCCGAGATCGAGTACGACAAGGTCGACAAGATCCGCGGAATGGACATCTGCTTCGTTACAACGGCAAACACAGACGAAGAGGCAAGAGAGCTGCTCAAACTCATGGGCGCTCCTTTTGCGGAATAATTCGAACGGAGGTAATGGAAAATGGCAAAGAAGTCTATGATTTTAAAGCAGCAGAGGACGCAGAAATACTCCACCAGAGAGTATAACAGATGCAAGATCTGCGGCCGTCCCCATGCATATCTCCGTAAGTACGGTATCTGCCGTATCTGCTTCCGCAATCTTGCCTACAAGGGCGAGATCCCCGGAGTAAAGAAGGCAAGCTGGTAAGACCGGCAAGCCGAACCCCCCAACTATCAGAAGGAAGCTAATCGCAGAGTCGTTGGGCTTAACCGCTGATATGCCGCCGGCAGCGTCCGGCAGCAAGATTAATTAACTTGCATAAAGGAGGATTTATTAATATGCAAATGTCAGATGTAATTGCCGATATGCTTACAAGAATCAGAAACGCAAACGATGCGAAGCATGCAACAGTAGACATTCCGGCATCCAACATGAAAAAGGCCATTGCAGACATTCTTGTCGACGAGGGCTATGTAAAGAGTTATCAGATCATTGAGGACGGCAAACAGGGAGTAATCCGTGTCACGCTTAAGTATACGGCAGGCAAGCAGAAGGTCATCCGCGGCATCCGCCGTGTATCCAAGCCCGGTCTGCGTATCTATGCGGGATACGAGGATATGCCCAAGGTTATGAACGGACTCGGGATCGCAATCGTTTCCACATCAAAGGGTATCATGACGGACAAGAAGGCCCGCGAGTCGAAGATCGGCGGCGAGGTTCTCGCGTTTGTATGGTAATGAAAGCGGGAGGTAGATAGTAATGTCAAGAATAGGAAGAATGCCGATTACAGTTCCCGCAGGCGTTACCGTTACCGTGGGCGACGGAAATGTCGTAACGGTTAAGGGTCCGCTCGGAACTCTTACGGAAAAGTTCAGCGATCGTCTGATCATTAAAAACGAGGGTAATGAGATCCTTGTCGAGCGCAAGTCCGACGAGAAGGAGGACAAGAGCCTCCACGGACTGACGCGCGCGCTCCTGCACAACATGGTTGTCGGAGTAACGCAGGGCTTCTCCAAAACACTTGAAATAGTGGGCGTCGGATATAAGGCGGCAAAGGTCGGAAAGACCGTTCAGCTTTATCTCGGACACTCTCTTATGCCTAACGGAACGCCCCAGGAAAAGTTCATTATCGAGGAAAAGGACGGAATCACGTTCGAGGTCTCCGATAAGACCGTTCCGATAACAATCACCGTCAAGGGTATCGATAAGCAGGCAGTCGGTCAGACGGCAGCGGTCATCCGCGCCAAGAGACCGCCCGAACCCTATCACGGCAAGGGCGTTAAGTACGCAACCGAGAGAATTCGCCGTAAAGCCGGAAAAACCGGTAAATAATGAAGGGAGTGGACACAAATGGTATCGAGAAAAGACGCTAACAAAGCTCGTCTTAAGAGACATAAGAGAGTCAGAGCAAAGATCTCGGGAACACAGTCCCGTCCGCGTTTGGCTGTATATCGTACAAACGCGCATATCAGCGCTCAGATTATCGATGATGTCGCAGGCGTAACATTGGTCTCCGCTTCTACCCATGAGAAGGAATTCCAGGGTAACGGCGGAAACAAGACTGCGGCAAGGATCGTCGGCAAGATGATCGGAGAAAGAGCAACAGCTAAGGGTATCACCGAAGTCGTGTTCGACAGAGGCGGCTATCTTTATCACGGACGTGTATCGGAGTTGGCTGAGGGCGCGCGCGAGGGCGGCCTGAAGTTCTGAGCAGGATTTTCATTGAAAATCTGCCCGTTCCGGTTTGTACACTGTTCAACAACAAAATATTTGTATTGTATAAAATTCAGGAGGAAAACACATGGCAACAAAATTCAATCCGGCAGAGCTGGACCTCAGGGAACAGCTTGTCGCGCTGAACCGTGTTTCCAAGACCGTTAAAGGTGGTCGTGTATCCCGTTTTGCAGCTATCATGGTAGTAGGAGACGGCAACGGACACGTTGGAGTGGGACTTGGAAAAGCTGCCGAAGTTCCGGAAGCAATCCGCAAAGGAATTGAGGACGCAAAGAAGAATATGATAACGGTATCCCTCAAGGATACGACAATACCGCACGAGGTTCTCGGCGTATACGGCGCAGGAAAGGTGCTTCTGAAGCCCGCCGCACCCGGTACCGGAATCATCGCAGGCGGAAAGGTAAGAGCAGTGCTCGAGCTTGCAGGCATTTCCAACATTCGTGCAAAGTGCCTCCGTTCAAACAACCCCACCAATGTCGTGAAGGCAACGATGGCGGGACTCGCATCGCTTCGTACCGCGGAAGAGGTCGCAAAGATTCGTGATATCTCCGTAGACCGTCTGAAGGGTTAAGGGAGGGCGCAATGATGAAAAAGGTTACTCTCGTAAAAAGCCTGATCGGCGCAAAACCCAACCAGAAGGCAAACGCGAAGGCTCTCGGTCTCTCAAAGATCGGAGACAGCATCGTCCATGAGGACAATGCGGTGCTTGCGGGTAAGATAAAGGCCATATCTCACCTCGTAAAGGTCGAAAACGTATAAGGAGGCAGCACAATGAAACTTAATGAACTTTCACCGGCGCAGGGCTCCGCAAAGGCAGCATGGCGCAAGGGAAGAGGTACAGGCTCCGGAAACGGTAAGACTGCCGGTAAGGGCCACAAGGGTCAGAACGCACGCTCCGGCGGCGGAGTAAGACCCGGATTTGAGGGCGGACAGCTTCCTCTTTACAGAAAGCTTCCGAAGAGAGGCTTCAAGAACCGTTTTGCCGTCAACTACGCAATAGTGAATGTTGCGGCACTCAACAAGTTTGAGGACGGTGCGGTCGTTGATCTCGACACGCTTCTCAAGGAAAAAATTGTACGTAAGCCGCTTGACGGACTCAAGGTCCTCGGCAACGGAGAGCTTACAAAGAAAATAACGGTCAGAGCAAAGGTTTTCTCCGCTTCGGCTAAGGAGAAAATAGAAGCAGCGGGTGGAAAGACAGAGGAGGTATAAGGATGTTTCAGACGCTCAAGAATGCCTGGAAGATACCGGAGCTGAGAAGTAAGCTCCTCTTCACATTGCTAATCGTCGTCCTTTACCGCCTGGGTGCGAATGTTCCCGTACCGTACGTTGACGCGAACGTCTTTGAGAGCGCATCAAAAATGATGGCGGGTTCGATCCTTCAATACCTCAACATCATGTCCGGCGATGCACTCGCTAAAGCTACTTTGTTCGCACTCGGCGTGTCGCCTTACATCACGGCATCGATCGTTATGCAGCTGCTCACGATTGCGATCCCCGGACTTCAGAAGTGGTCCGAGGAGGGCGCTGCGGGCAGAAAGAAAATCAACTTTGTCACCCGTATTGTGACTGTCGCACTTGCAATTGTTACAAGTATCGGATATGTTCTGTATCTGAACTCCAACAGTTGGCTTGTCAAAGAGCTCAATTTCTTCAGAGGACTTGTAATAGTATGCTGCTATTGCGCAGGCGCGGCTCTTGTTATGTGGCTCGCG
>JBJDZF010000110.1:0-5198 GCA_051867855.1 Eubacteriales bacterium | reverse complement strand
AAAAACTATAAAGGAGAAAAATTATGAAATCCAAGTTCAGAAAAATATTGTCCTTTGCAATGGTGACCGTGTTTGTTGTTTTTACCCTGTGCTCATTTTCGGCAGGCGCCGAGGATGTGACGGATCCGCTTGATGCAAATCTCGTCATTCATCACGACTTTGAGGGCATTGATATCCTGGAGGCAATAAAGGATAAAGCCCCCGCGGGTAAGGTTGCGGACGATGTTAGTCCTGTTGCCGGCGGGATCAATTTCTCGGGCCTTACGGTCGATAACGTAAACGGTACTCTGACACAGACGGCAAGCGGCTCGGGTGTGGTATGTCTCCCATCCGATGATACCAAAACAGTCACGGGGGCTTCCACATGGTTTGTCCGTGCAAAGCTGCAAAACCTCGACAGCAACCAGTATTTCTTTATCGTCGAAATGAGGACCTTCGGCAGTGCCTCCATACGTCCTTTTGCAATACAGTACGATAAGAACAGCAAGGAGCTTTGCGTGTGTATTTCGGAAGCTTCCACACCGAATAAGGCACAGAATTTCAGATTCGCATATGATTATGATTACTCCTCCGGAAAATACATCAATATAGCAGTGGTAGTGGATCAGGCATTGGTTGAGGAGAACACGGTATATCAGGCGACCCTTTACGTGTCTACCGATCTTGCGAAAAATGCCGAGGACTGGACCGCGCTCGGTACAAAAACAATAGGCGCGGGAATTGCTGCCCCGACCGATGCAAACAAGCTGTATTATGCTTCAAACGGTTCCAACGGATGTGCCAACGGAGTAACGATCGATGATGTAAGACTTTACAACAAGGCGCTTACGCTTGACGAGATAGCCACGATAATTCCCAACGGCTCTTTTGACGGTCAGCTCAAAGAAAGACCGTCTGATACGGATACCGATACAAGCAGCAGTGAGCAGGACACCGAGGCTCCCGCAACAGAGGATACCGCAAGCAAAACCGAAACCGAAAAAGAGACACAGGCGGAGAGCAACAGCGGTGCTGCAACGACCGCCTCCGATAAGAAAAGCGTGGGGTGCGGATCATCGGTATCCGCAGGCGCTCTCGTTGCCGTCACGGTTCTTTCAGGTGCGGCAGTTGTTATCGGGAAAAAGCACAGGGTAGATTAAATACATAAGGAACCGCTTCGGGCGACCGTTGCGGTTCCGCGTATCGGAAAGGAAATATACATATGTTGAAGAAGTTGATCTGTGTAATACTTGCCCTCCTGAGCGCCGTATTGGTGTTGGCTTCGTGCAAGACCGAAAAAGCAACACAGAATGGCAATACAGTCAGCACAGAGAGCACGACCGGCGGAGAAGAGGATATAAATCCCAACCTTGCGCCGATCGACGGTGCCGGAAGGTCAATAAAGATCCTGACCCGGGAATCGGGGGTGAGCGCAAATTATTGGTATGATGAAATTACACCCGAAGATCAGAGCCATTCAAATGTCGTTGATAAAGCGGTTTATGAAAGGAATCTCCGGGTGGCGCAGAAGTACAATGTTACAATAGACAAAACCATGATCAATTACAATAAGATATCCGACACCATAAATGTTCAGATCAGCAGTATGGCAAGTGACGATGAGAGCTATCATATCGTGCTTCCGATGCTTGTGCATGCCTTCAATATGGCGAATAACGGATATTGCTATCCGATCGATGAGCTCGAATTCGTGAATCCGGAAAAGCCGTATTGGATGGGGGACATATATAAAGCCACAACCATAGGAAACAAAAACTATTTTATATCCGGAGACATAACGACATCGGTATACGGCTCTTCATGGGTAACATTTTTCAATGAAAATATCGTCGAGGAATACAACATTGAAAATCCGTATGATATCGTGAAAAAGGGCGATTGGACAATAGACAAAATGCTGGAGCTCTGCAAAAATTTCGGCGGAGACAACGGCGACGGTATTTTCGATACCTCGGACAACTATGCAATCTGCAGCGGAAACTGGGTATGGCAGTGTTTCTTCTACGGTTCCGACCTCAGATTTATTGATAAGGACAACCGTGATATTCCCTATATCACGTCTTCCGACGCAACCAAGAGTGAGAAGCTTCAGGATGTACTTACGCGTATCGTAGAGATAATGAACAACTCCTCGCTCGCGATAAACGCAAATAAGGCAGGACTCGGCAGCAAGCCGTCAGAACTTTTCTGCAAGGGACAGGTGCTGTTCTATCTTGCCAATATCAACAATGCGTTTGTTTCAAACGATATCAAGGATATGGAGGATGAATACGGAGTGTTGCCTCTGCCGAAATACAATGAGGAGCAGGAATACTATTCAAACGCTGTTCACCCCCACCATTCATCTACCGTTATAGTACCGCTTAATATAAGTAATGATCATCTCACGCTTATAAGCAGTGTGCTTGAGGATCTGGCGTATTATTCTTACGAATATGTAAAGCCGGCATATTACGATACCGTCATTACATACCGTTCTGTCAGAAACGAGGAAAGCTTTGAAATGATGGAATACATTTTTGAGCATTACGACATTGATTTCGGACTTATTATGACGGATACTTTCGGCTTTGACGCCGAGGTGCGCAACAAAATCGTCAATAATGATACAGGCTTTTCCTCTTATCTGTCTTCCAATACAAGTCTGTGGAAGTACGGTCTTGACAATGTAATAAAGAATTACGGCGTGGCAAAGTGACAAGGATACCCATAAATAAAGGACATTAGTGCATATGAATATTAACGAAGTGTATAAGGACCTGAAAAAGAAATCCAAAAAGAATATCATTCTCGATACCGACACTTATAATGAGGTGGATGACCAGTTTGCACTGGTTTACGCCATGGAGTCGCGGGACTGTGTGAAGTTGCTCTCGGTAAATGCCGCGCCGTTTCTGAACAAGAAGGTGGCAACGGCAAAAGAGGGAATGGAAAAAAGCTATGAGGAAATAAAGAGAGTTATGGAGCTGGCTTGCCCCGGATGTGATATTCCGGTTTGGCGCGGTTCCGAGACTTATTTGCCGGATAAGAGTACTCCGGTAGCTTCTGAAGCCGCCGATAATATCATCAATACGGTGAATAATACGGACGAATTTGTATATATCGTTTCGATCGGAGCTATAACAAATGTCGCATCCGCTTTGATAAAATGTCCGGAGATAGCAGAAAAAACAGCGGTTATCTGGCTCGGGGGCGTCGGCTTCGGGGCGCCGTATTTCCCGGAATTCAATATGAAGCAGGATATTCCGGCGGCTCAGGCTGTTTACGATTCGGGTGTTCCCCTTGTTATAATTCCCACGTTCGGTGTAAGCAGCGAGATGATAACGACCATTCCCGAGCTTCGCGAATATCTGTCCGGGAAGAACAGGGTATGTACATATCTCTTTGATATAGTGTCAGGCTATGCCCAGTATACATATGCGTGGTCCAAGGTACTGTGGGATATCTCCAATATCGGACTGCTGAACGTTCCGTCGGCGTATGATATTGTCGTAAGACCGACGCCGATAGTCTGTGAGAACGGAAGATATGCGTTTGACGATTCGCGTCACCACTGTATTTATGTGCGAAGGATAAAACGCGATCCGGTATTTGCGGATATGTATACCAAGCTTACATCAATAAAGGATGTGTGACAACGGGCCTTTGTAAGACCGATGTATTACAAAAAGACACCGGAGCGCGGAATGACGTTTTTTGTGGATACGTTTCATTAATGAAGCACGATTTGCGTCTTTCATCCTGCTCAGTAAGGCAATAAATCGTTAAGGAAGTCAGCCCAAAGGCTGACTTCCGCTTTTTTTTGCCGTACAATACTCTCCGTATAACACTGCCTTGCTGCCGGAATTACCGGGAAGAGGGAGTTGCAACACTTCTGCATACACGCTCGCCGTACAGGGCATTGTTATCGCTTTTTCTGAACTCGCTCCGAATTATGGTTTCCGCTTTTGATTTGCGGTTCATATTCACTACCTGTCAAAGAACAGCGCTTTATATCACAAAATGATATATTTTCGGAAATAAAAATACATTTTCGATCGATTTGATAAAATGCCTCTTGAAATTCAAGGGGCAATTATATCAAATCGATATTTATATTTGCGTATTTGATATAAGTATGACTTTTAAATTACACCTTGTATAAATAAAAAAAGATCATTTTGGACTTATTGCTGAAAAAAACTAAATTATTCAAAGGCTATTGTGTTTATCTTGGATAAATGGTATAATGTAACCATGAGGCGTAGATTAGAGAGGGGTTAATGTTCATCTTGTAATATCAATATGTGATAAAATTAATTGTTATAAAATGAATAATACTCCTGTGTTCCGCAAAATTTACGGTTTGCGGGCTTACTGCCGAGGATCCTCTGAAAAAACAAAAAAGGAGTGATAGTGTTGTGAAAAGGAGAGGTTTGGCAATTCTGGCTTTGACGGTTTCCGTTGCGTTCTGCCTGCCGATTGTTGCCGGATGCAGAAAGGATGATCCGGATACCGAGTCTGCTTCCGGAGCCGTGACGGAGGCACCGGGTTCGCAATATCGGGACGATCTGCCCGACGATCTGAATTATAACGGAAAGGACGTTAATTTTTTAAGCCGTTCCCATGATTGGTATAATGACGAGATCACGTTGGAATCTTCGGAATGCGTGGATACGGTTGACAGCAGGGTATACGAGCGGGAGCTGTCCGTCGAGAAAAGGCTCGGGGTCAACATAATCAACACAAAGCTGGACGGCAGCGGAAAGGAAGGCTATTCGGTTGTAATAGCCGCCCTTCGTCAAGACAACATAAGCGGCACATTCCAGTATGATATAGCCGTAAACAATATGTATCATACCATGAGCCTTGCTTCGGAAGGACTCTTTTATGATTTGAATACGGTTAATTACATTGACCTTGATAAACCGTATTATTCGCAGAATTTCAATGATAAGGCAACCGTGAATTCCTCGCTGTATGCCGTGACCGGCGACGCTGCGCTGACATTTATCAAATTTGCTTTTGCAACGTTTTTCAATACACAGCTTGTCGAGCAGAATCATATTGACGACCTGTATCAGACTGTTCTCGACGGTAAGTGGACGATGGATTACCAGATAAAGATATCAAAGGATGTCTGGTCTGACTCCAACGGAAACCAAAAGCCGGACGCGGGAGATGTCTTCGGCTTTGCGACAAATACGGTCACCGGGGTA
>JBJDZF010000109.1:0-5208 GCA_051867855.1 Eubacteriales bacterium | reverse complement strand
GGGTCCCATTTTAAGTGAATTTCGGCGTGAAACAGATGAGCTTCAATACCGGATCGACTTATCTTTCACGCTATTCTCCGAATTCAAAATACAGCGACGCTGTTTTTTCGGTGCTATGCGGATGCCTTGAGGAGCTTAATACTCCGCATTTCCCACGGTTCTCGGGTAGGGAATGACGTCGCGGATGTTGGGGATCCCCGTCAGGTACATTATCATGCGCTCAAATCCGAGCCCGAAGCCCGCGTGCTTCACAGAGCCGTAACGGCGCAGATTGATATACCAGGAATAATCCTCTCTGTTCATACCCAGCTCATCCATTCGTGAGGTGAGTATGTCAAGCCGCTCCTCTCTCTGGCTTCCGCCTATGATCTCTCCCACCCCCGGAACGAGAAGATCCATCGCCGCAACGGTCTTTCCGTCGTCGTTAAGGCGCATATAAAAGGCTTTGATCTCCTTGGGGTAATCGGTGACGAACACGGGTTTACCGAATATTCTTTCCGTCAGAAACCTCTCGTGCTCGGTCTGGAGGTCACAGCCCCACTCAACGGGATATCTGAACTCGTTTTTGCTCTCCTTGAGCAATTTTATCGCTTCGGTATAGCTTATGCTCACATAATCGCTGTTTGCGAGCGCCTCAAGACGTTCGCGCAGGGTGCTGTCGACAAAGCTGTTGAAAAAATCGATCTCATCTGAGCACCGCGCGAGGATATGACGAGTAATGTGTTTGATCATTGCCCACGCAAGCTCCATATCATCCGAAAGCTCCGCAAAGGCAATTTCCGGCTCTATCATCCAGAATTCGGCGGCGTGTCTTGCCGTGTTGGAGTTCTCCGCACGGAACGTGGGACCGAAGGTATAGATGTTTCCGAAAGCCAGTGCAAATGTCTCTCCCTCCAGCTGTCCCGAAACTGTGAGATTGGTCGGCTTTTCGAAAAAGTCTTTGGAAAAGTCCGGTTTTCCGTCTTCCGTGCGCGGTATGTTATTCAGGTCAAGCGTCGTAACGCGGAACATCTCTCCCGCGCCCTCACAGTCTGACGCCGTTATGAGCGGCGTATGGACATAAACGAACCCGCGCTCATGGAAGAACGAGTGAATGGCGAATGCCGCCTCGCTCCTGACTCTGAAAACGGCATTGAACAGATTGGTGCGCGGGCGAAGATACGCCTGCTCACGCAGAAATTCCACGCTGTGTCTCTTCTTTTGCAGAGGGTAGTCCGGAGATGAGGCGCCGCACAGACGTATGTCCGTGGCGCGGATCTCAAACGGCTGTTTCATCTGCGGTGTAAGTTCAAGCGTTCCCGTTATCTCGAGCGATGAGCCGACATTGAGACGGCTGATCTCGTCATAATTATCCACTTTGTCCCGCTCGAATACTATCTGTGCACACTTGAGACAGCTTCCGTCGTTGAGGTCGATAAATCCGAACGCGCGGCTGTCACGGACGCTTCGTACCCAACCGCAGACCGTAAGCTCTGTGCCGCTGTTCTTGTTTTCGGCGGCATATGAATATATATCAGATATAAGAGTTCTTTTCAATTCGCTCATTCCTTCACTGTGTTTTTTTCGTGACTCTAAAGGTTTACACTTGCAGTATCCGCACGCCTGTGCGCTTTTTGCAGATACGCGACGCGGTCGTTTCCACCGTAATCCTTGAAAATCTCGCACGAAAATCCGTTTTCCTGTGCCAGAATTCCCACGGCTTTTGCCTGATCGTAACCGATTTCAAGCAGCATGATTCCACCCTCGGAGAGATATTTTCCGTATTCCGATATGATAACACGGTAGAATTTAAGTCCGTCCTCTCCGCCGTCGAGCGCCGCTTCGGGCTCGTAATTAAGCTCCGGCGCAAGCAGGGAGATCTGTTCGGTTTCTATATACGGCGGGTTTGACAGTATTGCGTCAAAGCTTCCGAGACCGTCCATAAAGCTTTCGGGTGCGAGCACATCGGCACAAAGCAGACCGAGCCTCTCGCCGACTTTGTTGTGCTCTGCGTTTTCCCCGGCAATGCCCACGGTTTCCTCAAACAGATCTACCCCGACGGCACGGCAGTCCCTGCGGGATGCAAGAGTCGATATCGCAATGCATCCACTGCCCGTACAAAGGTCGATAAAGCGTGCGTTCGGAGGCAACAGCTTTACGGCAAGCTCTACAAGCTTTTCGGTGTCCTGCCTCGGGATCAGCGTATCCTGCGTGACGCGGTAGCTCTCATGGCAGAAATCCCAGTATCCGAGGATATACTGGAGTGGGTAGTGCGTACAGCGCTTTTCCACTGCTTCCGCCAGTTCAGGAGAGTCAAAGTCGGTCTCCCGCATCCCGAAGAGCTCCGCCTTGGTAACTCCGCAGAAGCGGCAGATAAGCATTGCCGCCTCCGATCTCGGGTTTTCAATTTCCGCCCTTGAAAGGCACATACATATCTCATTATACGTCATATCAATCAAATCTCCGATTGAAAATCTACGGTTACGGGTTTACTGTTGCGCAAGTGAAGCGCCGTATACGTTACTCCTATTATTATAACAGATTCGCACCGCAAAATAAAGTGATTTGAAAAATAAAATCAGATTATCTGCTATAAAACAGTATCCGGGATTGCCGCTTTGGAGGCAGTCCCGGATATATGACTATGAACTCTTTTTTACCGACTTGTTGACCGTGACGATGAATCCGCCCATGTTGTCCCCGCTTATCTCGTATACATAGTTTTTGGGAACGGGCACCGTCGTGGAAGAAGAATAATAGACCTCATACGACGATTTGTCGGTACCCTCGGATGTTACCTTAAGTGGCGTGGTCTGAGTTTTGGATTTGAGCATTTCCACGTAAGACTCAAGGCACATCTGATCGTCAGGATTCTTCTGATTGTGCTGATATATGTACGTTGCATGGGGGATTCCCACGTATCTTATCGCACCTTCTGGTCTGTTGTCGTCGCTGACCCCGGTGACGGCACTTGTGCCGTCGGGATACCGCAGAATAAATCCGTACTTGTGTGCGTTATCGAAGATCCACTTATAAACTGTCTTGCTCTTGACGTCATCATAGAACTTTCCGTCTGCGCTTTCATATCTTCTCAATTCGAAGAGCATACCCGAGTGGAAGTCACTGCGCCCAACCGCAACAGAGAGTCCGCTCTGGTCTTCCTCGCTGCGGTAAGCCGTCCAGATTGTGAGATTCTTCGCTTCTGTCTTGTCCGCTTCGGCGCACTGTGCGTAGAATGCGGTAATCATCTCGTTGAACGCCGCAAGGGCAGTGGGATTTGCGCGAAGAGTATTATCTTTTAGCATATAAAGCGATGTGTCTCCGCTCTTCGGACGCGAATCGATAATTTTCACAAGCGACGCTTCGGAATTGACGGTGAAGTCATAGACGTTGTTGCCGTTAATAATTATAAGAGCTCCCGACTTGCTGTCGCTTTCGTTCATGGTAACAGTGTTGGTATTTGCTCCGGGTGAGACCGAGCCGGTCCCGTCTGCCTCGCCGTCGACCGGCAGAGCCGCTTCCTTGTTCTCTCTTACCGCCGTTACGACAAGAGATATAACAAGCACCGCCACTACCAGAAATACGAGCACCACCGTAACACCTATCATCTTAATGGTGAATTTTTTCTTGACCTGCTGTTCAACGGAACCGCCGCTCAGCGAATCAAAAAGTTTGCTCATCGGGAAACCCTCCTTTTAAATTTAAATATACCTGTTCTTTACAATTCAGCCTGATTATTTTGCGTCCTTTATAGAGAAGTCCATACGACCCTTTTTGTCGAGTCCCATGTACTTGACATGAACCTTGTCGCCGACCTTGAGTACATCCTCGACCTTGTCGATCCTGCGATCCGCTATCTTGGAGATATGGACCATGCCCTCTTTGCCGGGAGCGTACTCGACAAAGCAACCGAATTCTTTGATGCTTACGACAGTTGCGGGGTATACGGCACCGACTTCGGGCTCGAATACGATGGCGTCAATCATTGCCTTTGCCGCCTCCGCGCTGCTGCCGTTGACAGCGGCTATGCAGACCGTTCCGTCGTCGTCAATATCGACCTTGGCGCCGGACTCCGCAACGATCTTCTGAATTACGGAACCGCCCTTGCCGATGACCTCACGGATCTTGTCGGGATCTATCTTAAAGCTTGTCATCTTGGGCGCGTACTTCGAGACCTCACTTCTCGGAGCGGGGATAGCCTTGAGGATCACCTCGTCGATGATATAGTCGCGTCCCGCATGGGTCTGCGCGAGAGCCGCCTTGATTATCTCGGGGGTAAGTCCGTCTATCTTGAGGTCCATCTGAATCGAGGTGATACCCTTGTGAGTACCCGCGACCTTGAAGTCCATATCTCCGTAGAAGTCCTCAAGTCCCTGAATGTCGAGCATAGTGTCCCAGCTGCCGTCCTCCGCGGTGATAAGTCCGCAGGAGATACCCGCAACGGGAGCCTTTATCGGCACGCCTGCGTCCATAAGAGCGAGGGTCGAGCCGCAGACGGAGCCCTGTGAGGTGGAGCCGTTTGAGGAGACGACATCGGAGACAAGACGTATCGCATAGGGGAACTCCTCAGGTGAGGGAAGTACCGGAACGAGCGAGCGCTCTGCAAGCGCACCGTGACCTATCTCGCGGCGTCCGGGGCTTCTCGTGGATTTAGCCTCGCCCGTTGAGAAACCGGGCATATTGTAGTGGTGCATATATCTCTTCTCGGTCTCGTTGTCGATTCCGTCAAGCATCTGTGCCTCGGAGAGCATACCGAGAGTTGCAACCGTCAGCACTTGGGTCTGACCTCTGGTAAAGAGTCCCGAGCCGTGAGTTCTGGGAAGGATCCCGACCTCGCTTGCAAGAGGTCGTATTTCGTTCATTCCTCTGCCGTCGACACGTTTTTTGTCAACAAGCAACCAGCGGCGCACGATCTTCTTCTGGATCTTGTAGATAAGCTCGTCCATTATCGAGGCGATCTCGGGATATTCTTCGCTGAATTTTTCGATTATGGCGTCCTTTATCGGCTCAACCTTTTCGTCGCGCACGTTCTTGTCGTCCGTGTCGAGCGCTTCCATCATGTCTTTTTCGCAGAAAGCGAACACCTTGTCAAACATATCGTGATCAAGCTCGCATGAGGGATAATCGAACTTCTTTTTGCCGATCTCGTCGACAATGGCGTTTATGAATCCGAGAAGCTCCTTGATCTCTCTGTGCGCGAGAATTATAGCCTCGTACATGGTGTCGTCG
>JBJDZF010000108.1:0-5220 GCA_051867855.1 Eubacteriales bacterium | reverse complement strand
CCCGTTGCCGCACTCTTCAGGCGAATGGGAAGCTGACAGAGCTGCCAATCGGTGTTAAACCAATCGAACGATGAATAGAACTCATCTGTCGTTCCGTCCGCGTAGGTTGCAACTGCCTTGATACCAAACTTTCTCTGTGCGTCCTCGTCAAACAGCTCGGCATTGGTGTGCGTTTCGATATACTGATCCTCATATCCCGTATTACGCTCACTCTCTATCTGCGCCGACTCTGCCTTTGCCCACAGCGAGAGCTGATAATGCAGGCGGTCAGTGGGAAGGTTCGTGACTGTCTTTGACACACGTCTGTCAGCGTCGGGTGAGCCTGTTATCATAAGAGACTTTACACCCTCGGTATAATATGTGTCAGATACTGATACTCCATCGGTACATATCCATGTCCCTATACTTTCAAATCCTGAATCGGTGATATAGTTATTCTTACTTTCGTCACTCTGAGCGCTGTATGAACGTTTCTTTTCGGTATATGCAAATGTTGTGCCGTTCTCTACAACGATCTTACCGTCGCTTACGCTGTCCGTGCTTATCTTATACTTTGCGAGGATGCGCCCCGTGTTGTCAAACTGGTATTTTACTGTGCCGGAATCGTCTGTTACAGACGTACACATAGGTGAAACAATCTCAATAACGGTCTGCTTCTCGCCCGCGCTTTCATTCGCCGCAGTTATTTCTCCGTCGGATATCTCGGAGGTCAGCGTTGCGTCACTTACTGTTATCTTGTCAGCTTCATATGAGAGCTTAAGAATATATCCACTCTGATCCTTGATAGTGAGAAGTTGTCCTTCGTCATCATAAGTGAAGCACGTTGCCGGAATGCCGTGATCAGAACGAGTATCGGTTTCAGGATAAATTATCTTAATAAGTTTTGAGCCGTCATACTCATAACGTGTAACTCTCCCGAATACGTCGGTTATCTTTTCAAGGCGCTTTGCGTCATTGTAAGCAAATCCGATAGTCTGCTTGTCCGAAGTAATGACCTCGGCGATCTGTCCTGCGTCATTATACGTTATGCTGATACTGTTATTGTAGCAATCGCAAACACCTATAAGTCTGCCGTAATAGTCAAACGTAAGCATATTGCCCGATTCGTCACAGATGTAGTCGCAAGGGAGTTTCTTTTCGGCTTCGACAATATCATTTCTTTCTTTTTCTTTTTCGATCTTCATAGCCTGAACCAAAGAAATATTATCATCAATATTGGGAATTAATGATTCTATCTTCGACTTTGCTGCGGTTTCGTTCGCTTCATTTATTATTTCGGTATATTTATTTATTTTTTTCGAAAGAGATGTTAATTCACTTTGCTTTTTAGCAATGCTTTGCGCAACCGAAATTTCATTGTTTGTCAAAATAAGGCTTGTAATTGAATAATTCAGATCACTTATAGTTCCTGCATACTGATTATAGTACATCATTCTAATTTCGGGATTTTCATTCATTAGCCTATCTCGTTCCGCAATTACTTCATTAAGCTTAGTTCTGTTTGCACTGATTGCTTGTTCGTTTGCATTTTTTCTTGCTATGTTGTTTGAAGCATTTTTTTCTGATTGGTAATAATTTAATTCGAGCGATTTTCTGTTGTATTCCTCTTGTATACGCTCTAATGTTTCCGCAAACGCTGTACCATTATAGTTTTCAAGTTGCGCTTCATATTCTTGCTTTGTGGCTGTTAAATCAACCAAGCAATTGTCCAGCTCCTCAATTTCAGCATCAACTCTTTTCAAATCATCAGAAAGTGATTCTGTGGATATCGAAACGGCAGTACTATTGTTATATTCAGTAAAAATATAAATTTTCTGCGCTGTAGAAGCAAGTTGATCG
The DNA here is from genome assembly GCA_051867855.1 of Eubacteriales bacterium. Lineage (GTDB taxonomy): Bacteria > Bacillota > Clostridia > Oscillospirales > CAG-272 > HGM12713. The sequence goes on along the minus strand of JBJDZF010000108.1, from coordinate 3,381 downwards.
TAGCAGTTAATAGTCTTGGGATGATATACCAAGAAATACTCACCAACCAAATCCTTATATATTCGCTTGGTCGTTTTAGTTGTATACACAGTATAATCAACTTTTCTTCCACAGTAATTCAAGGTTACTGTTTCCTTATTATCAACATACTTGATATATATAGGGTTGACCTCGTAATATCCGTATCCCGATTTATATATACGTTTCATATCGTAAGTAAACGAATTATACTGGTTAGGAGTAATTGAATATTTTATATTGTTCAAGACATAATATTTTTGGTAGTTATTTTCATTAAAATACATCGTCTTATTGATATCCGTATGAACGGTTAGATTATTGTCGCTCATAAACGCCTCAATTATAGTGCGTTCCTTACCGTCAATTTCTTTCTTATATGTTCCGTCAGTTTGCTTTTCATCAGGTAGAATATTTTCGCTGATAAAATGCTTTATTCCGTCCTCAACATAATAATACTTCTTTTCAAATGTGATGTGACCGCCCTCGGCATTGACATAGTGTATCTTGTCGTCAATATCCACTGAGTCCACTCTTTCGGGAACCACAAGATTCTGCTGAATATTCAGCTTCCAGCCGTCTCCCATACGATAGTTCTGCGACATATCCACCGTTGTACCTGTAAAGTTGAGTGTTGCTTTTTCTATACACTTATTGTGTCCGTTAAAAATATGATTAACGGAAATAGGCATTACCGTGCTGTCCGAGGTTATGTCAGAATGTACAAATACCACATTTCCGGTATTGAGATTGATTTTTCCGGCACCTGAACGCTTGACGTCAAAACCGATGCCCCCACTGTTCTGTTCTGCGATATACTCAGGAATATAATCAATCGGCATTCTCAACGCACTCACTGCATTACTCAAATACAGTGCGTGTGTGCAATCGCAGTCAGCGGACACCTCAAATGTGAGAGTGAACGAATCCCGCCCCTCCTTTATCATTTCATTAAGCAAGTTCGTAACATCGACCCGAATATCCTGCTGTCCGTCGTAAACAAAATGCTCAATAACTCTGTCTTCATCTTTAACTATGAAGTGCCCATTGCAATCGCTGCCACTGACAATATCCCATATAAGCGATGCTCTCATTATTCTGACATTTTTATCAAATGCACGTGAGTATTTTGTGGGGTTTTTGATTTCCACCTCAATATATCGCTTTTCAACACTGTTATCCGAAAGCTCGTACGAACCCGATGTATAGAGTGGCGAATTGTTTCCGTAACAGTCGCACTGGCATCTGCAAACATTAATTAAAGTGCTGTTATTTTCCGTTTGATTGAGTACTACCTGCGGATCGATCGACACAGGGAAACTACGTCCATCATCATTGATCCATTCACTGTCTGCTGTTGTTACAAAAAGATACTGATTTTCGTTGGCAGAAATCTTAGTAATACTGTATTTAACGAGACTTGACGAGTTGCCGTTTCCGTCAAACATAACGGGTGAGGGAATAGTGAATATTATCTCATCAGACGCTACAGCCTCTTCATCAGCTGAAAACAGTGATATACTTCCGTCATCATTCATCATGGGGGAAAGATTCTCCAAGTCCATAATAAACGCAAATTTATACTGTGCACGCTTGTCATGTACAATAATATTTTCCTTAACCCTGTCATTAAGTACCGTATATTCCAGATCTCCACCCTTACAAAAGCTTGTGTATATTATTTTTGACTTATCGACTTCATCAATTTTTGCCTGCCTACCTGTATTGTTCTTATAACAACCCTTAAGTGAAGAACGCATTTTTGCAGGTATATTATCATTGTAAGAGTCTACTGCAGAAAAGCAAGCTCTGTAAATTCCTCTTTCAATACTGAATGTTTTTTCACCCGTCTTTTCGAAGAATCGTGCTGTAAAAGCATTTGCCTTATTCCTGAACACTACACCCTCATCAGCTTCATCCGATGTAAGAGTATTGTCTATTTTTTCAAATCTTCCGTCAGAAGTCTGATACTGAGAAGGTACATTTTCAAAAAGCGCAGTAAACGTGCCCTCCTTATTTTTGTATATTCTCTCAAATTTTCCGGTTCGTTCAATCTTTAATGCATCCGTTTCAAGTGTGTCCCAAGTTTTGTTTCCTCTGTAGTTGCTATGGGATACGTTTTTGTTTTCAACATGATTTTCTTTCATATCGATTTCTTCATTTTTTGTAAATTTCATTTTAATTTCTCCTTTATTTTGTATGTGATTTCTATAATTTGTGGTGTATAATAATTATCACCTGTTCCTATAATTGAAAAATGTTCCCCACGGGATTGTATTACAAAACCCTCATTAGAATTCCATTTTCCTGATTCTGATATAACATATTTTGATATATCAAATGTAATGTAGCCGTTGCCTATTGTCCCTGACAAAACGGCAGTTGAATACGGAATTTTATTATTCCAGGTTGAACCAAAACTGCAAAAACGTTTTTGTGGCACGGAAATACGGAAGTCGGAGCCGTTCACTGTATAATACGGTATATGAAGTTTGACATTATCTATTATTATGTCTTTTGGAAGATCCATTTTCGATACATCGATTCTTGAATATAGAATTTGGTTGCCACAGTATGCCGATTTACCTAAAAAAGAAATATTGCCATAAGCATTGTTTTCTTTTGGGTGATGGCTTTCAACCGTAGTGTCCTGTATCAATTTAGGCTCATACATATTTATATCATAAGTTATCTGAGAGATCTTTTCGCCGGAAGAAGCAAGCTCGACCTCGTATAAAGTATCCGTTATCTTTCTTTGATGCAGAATTATGTTATAAAAAATGTCTCTGTACCTGTTTTCAGCAAACATTGCATTAAAAGTAACAATCGGCTCAAATTTTGACTTCATAAAGGCAAAATACTTACTGTTGCATCTTACCTCAGAAGGTGTCGATATTTCCATTGTAAGCTTTACTTTGTCAGCGCGCTGCTTTATAACTATACCGTTAAAAGCCGGAATAATTATTATGTCAGCGGACTTCAAAAATGATCCGTCATTTGATAAGACCATGTGCTTTTTTTGAGCAAAACGCAAAATTATCTTTTCTTTGCCGTTACATAAAATAATACGGTCATCGTATATTTTTATTTCACTGTTGCTACCCTTGTAATAATAATTATTATCCCTCCTTTCAATTTTTGTTTTGATAGGCTTGTTATTTGATTTGTAGAAAACCGGAGTACTGAAATAATATGCCTTTTTTGTCCCATTGAGTGGTTGTGTCATAATAGCATATCTGTTTATAATCTGATATTTCGATCCACTGAAGATATTGTACAATAGCTTATTTGTCAAGTTCATCTTTTCACCATCCTTTTGTTTCCTTGCAGCTGCAGGGATATTATAGAGGTCAAACCGGACAG
>JBJDZF010000107.1:0-5238 GCA_051867855.1 Eubacteriales bacterium | reverse complement strand
AAAATCTCTGTCATTTCAATAAAACTCGAAAAATTACGAAAATATCGTCCGAAATTATCCGATTTTGAGACAATGCGGGACTCGGTGAGACTGTTTGACACTGAAAATCCCCATATAATAAGCGTGCACGGGAAAGAAACGGTACGGAGGTGAAGAAAATGGATGGATAGCACACAGACTTCCGAGATTCTTGAAGCGGCGTGCCGACGCGGCGTACTGGACAAGCTGCTCGAGGAATATCTGACATTCTGCCGTGATCACACACAAAAGGAGAATTCAAATGAAGCATCAAAGTGCGGAAAGTCAAAAAAAGAACACACATCTAAATTTCCGAACATCGCGGGATTTTGCAGATACTGCGGTATCGGACGGGATACCTATGAGGAGCTGGCGGAAAAATATCCCCGCCAGTTCGGTCGGCTGTGCGACGTTTTCGAGGACGAGGCGCTCAATTCGGAGATTTCTCCGTCGCTTATTACGGCATATCTTAAGGAGCGCATCGGCTACGGAAGAGAGGACGATAACGAAAAGACCGAAGGGGATATCAATGTCTTTTTCGAGCATGACGTCCTGCGCGATGGTGAATAGGTATGTCTCGGGGGGCGCACTCCGTGCCGTATGAGCTTCACATCGGAGGAATACCAAACGAAAAACAGCGCCTGTTCTTTGCGTCCCGCTCCCGCTTCACGGCGTACGGCGGGGCGCGCGGAGGGGGAAAATCCTGGGCGCTCCGCAGAAAGCTCACGGCAATGTGCCTGCGTTACCCGGGCATCCGCTGTCTGATAATACGGCGTACCCTGCCGGAGCTTAAAACCAATCACGTGCTCCCGTTCCTGCGGGAGTACGGCAATCTTGTAACATACAAAGAATCCGAAAGCTGTCTTATATTCGGAAATTCAAGCAGAATTTTCATGGGATATTGCGCAAGCGACAAGGACTGCCTGCGGTATCAGGGACAGGAATACGACGTTATCGCCGTTGACGAGGCAACGCAGCTGAGCGAATACAGATTTTCCGTTTTAAAGGCCTGTCTGCGCGGCGTGGGAGACTATCCCCGACGTATGTATCTGACCTGCAACCCCGGTGGCATCGGTCACAGTTGGGTCAAGCGACTGTTTGTTGACCGCAATTTCCGCCCGAATGAAGAACCGACGGACTACACCTTCATTCCCGCTCTCGTCTACGACAACGAAGTGCTGACGAGAGCCGACCCCGACTATGTGCGCTCTCTGGAATCCCTTCCCTGCCGCCTGAGAGACGCATGGCTCTACGGGAAATGGGACGTGTTCGAAGGGCAGTTCTTCCCCGAGTTTGACGAGGACATACACGTGTGCGGCGCTTCTGCCATCCCGGACAGAATAAAACCGTTTGTCGCACTCGATTACGGCTTCGATATGCTCGCGGCGCTTCTGATGGGAATTGACGCCGACGGAGTGCTGTATGTTATTGACGAGGTATGCGTTCCGAACCTTACGCTCACCGAAGCGGCAGAGCGCGTAAGTTCACTCTGCCGCGCAAAGGGCGCGGAATACGCCGTCGCCTCTCCCGACCTCTGGAACAGGAGGCAGGACAGCGGAAAGAGCGGATTTGAAATCATGCAGGCAGTCCCTGGGATGCCCCCGATGATCGCCGCCGACGACAGGCGCATTGCCGGCTGGCGAGTTCTGCGGGAATATCTGAACGCAAAGGACTCACCGCCGAAAATCAGGATCTGCCGCCGTTGCACGGAGCTTATAAACTCACTTCCGGCACTGCTGTGCGACCCGGTACGTCCCGAGGACGCCGCGAACGAGCCGCACGCGATCACGCACGCCCCCGAGGCACTGCGATACGCCGTCATGAGCAGGATAGCTCCGCCGAAGGAAAGCGGCTCCGATTTTATCTTCACCCCGAGACACAAAGGATACGGAAAGTATTTCGACTGAATCAGACAGAACAGACTTTCCCGTGCCGTATCCGTCCGGGTCTCGGCTGTAAAGATAAAAAAACACAATCAGTCCCCCTTGCGTCCTCTGCGTCGAAAGGGGGCAGGAGGAAATATGTCTTCAATTAAAAGAAACGGCGCCTTCGCCGATACGGTTTTCGACGGTTTCGGCGGCATCGACGCCACCTCGCCCTTTTCCGACGCCGCAGAGGCGGGCGACATTGAAAATTTCAGGGTGCTCGCGGACGGTTCTCTGGAAAAGCGATGCGGATTTGTTCCGCTTGCCGCCCTCTCCGGAGAGATACGTGCCGTGTGGTCGGGAAATGTCGGCGAAACATTCAGAATATTCTCGCTTGCGGCGGAACACGTCTTTTCGGTTGACCCCGACACCGGGGCAGCAAGCCTGCTCGGGGACATCGGCACCTCATCCGGAAAGGCATCGTTCTTCTACTTCAAAGGCTTTCTTTATCTCGCTGATGGAAGCTCGATATATGTCGTCGGGGATACGTCAGTATCAGAAGCCTGCGCCTACGCACCGCTGATCGGAAAGGACTGGGCGAGTGCCGTGGTGGGAGAGGAATACGAGCCGCTCAATCTTGCGACAAAGCATGTGAGGATCAGCTACATCGTCAACGACCCACCGCTCATTTACCTTTGCACCAAGTACGATGTCGAAAGCATCGACGCCGTGTATATAAACGGCGAACTGATAACCGATACGGATAGGTATTACTACCACACTTCCTTTCAGGCGGTGTGCGTATTGAATATGTCCGCAAACGACAGGGTCGTGTTATATCTGACACTTGCGGACTACGCATTCGATTCCTCTGATTTCCTGTCATGCACTAATTTCACCGTATACGGCGGAATGAACAACAGCCGACTCTTCGCGTGGGGCGAAAACGAAAAAAATTCCCTCTTCTTTTCAAGCGATCCGCCGGACGCGGATGCGGCGGACTGCCGTGCTCAATACGGAAACTGCGGCAAGCTCTATTTTCCGATAACGAACCGCTTCGGCGTGGGCGACGGAAGATACCGCATAATGGGGCTGTGCCGCCACTATGACAGGCTCCTGATATTCACCGACGGTGACACATGGATGACAAACAGTGCGGACAGCGCTTTTCTCGAATATCCCGCCGTGACCGTCAACTCCTCTCACGGATGCAACTCGGAGAACGGAGCCGTAATGTGCGGCAACGACCCGGTATCTGTCGGTAACGGAACGATTCTGCGCTGGAGCGCGCAGACCGACGAACTTGACGAATGTAACGCTTACAGCATTTCAAAGAAAGCGGATCCTCTGATCCCCGCAGAGTTCTTTTCCCGCGCCACAGTATATTACGACGCCCCGAGAAATGAATTGCTGCTCTCCGACGAGAACGACTCTGACGGAACGGTGTGGATATACGGACTCGGAAAGAGTGCCTGGTACCGCTTCACGGGGATAGGCGCGAGATTTTTCTTCAGTGCGGGCAAGCAAGTCGGATTTGCGCGCGGCAGTGCACTGTACGTTTTCTCGCCCTCGGCGACTCACGACGTTCTCGCGGACGGCACATTGTCCGCGATCAACGCAAGATACACAAGCGCCGCGCTCGATTTTTCGCAAAAGCGTAAAAAGCGACTCCGCTCAATATCGCTCACTGCGGACTTCGGCGGCGGAACGGTCGAGGTGAGCTTCCGCGAGTCGGGCAACACCGTCTGCCGGGTAAAAGCAAACGGAGATACAGGTACCCCGCAGTTATTCAGAGCCCGGCTCAATTCCCGTCGCTTCGGATATCTGAATCTCGAGCTGTGCTCAAACGGCGAGGAGCGTGTCCGCATTTACGGGGTGCGCATCGGCGCAAAGGAATAAAACACGAAAGGACAAAAGCATGAGCATCAAAACAAAGACCTGGAAACAGTACGAGGCGGGAAAGGAATACAAAAGGCGGATAGGGCTTTACGAAACTGTGCGTACAAACGAGCGGTTTTACAGGGGCGACCAGTGGTACGGCATATCGGCTGAAGATCTGCCGAAGCCGGTGTTCAATCTGGTACACCGGATCTCGGATTATCTGATATGCACCGTGGCTTCCGCCGATATTTCGATCGGTTACACCTCGGAAAACCTCCCCTTTATGGAAAGAGCGGAGGATGCAGAGCGGCTGCGGAGCGCACTGGATATCCTGACACGCCATGCCTCATACCGCTGGGAAAAGGACCGCATGGGCCGCAAGGTATTCTCACTGCTCACCGATGCCGCAATAAGCGGCGACGGGGTGCTGTTCTGCTACTGGGACCCGACGGCAACGGGTGAGTGCGGATATTGCGGGGATATTGCCACGGAGGTTATAGACAACGTAAACCTATTCGTCTCCGACGTAAACCGCGCGGACATACAGTCACAGGAATATGTGATCCTCGCAGGGCGCGCAAGCGTCGCCTCCCTTCGGGAGGAGGCAGAGCACTGCGGCGCCGGCGAGGAGGAAATTTCCACCATACAGCCCGACGACGCACAGAGATCGCAGTCCGGGGATATGTCGGACTTCGAGCTTGCCGACAAAGACAGCGCCAAGGCTACCTATCTCATCAAATTCTGGCGTGAGAACGGCTTTGTGTGCTTTGAAAAATCAACCGAGAGCTGCGTCATAAAGCGCGCCAGGACCGCGTGCCGTCTCTACCCCGTAGCGTATTTCAACTGGTATCCCACAAAAAACAGCTTTCACGGTACCTCACCCGTAACGGCGCTCATTCCGAACCAGAAGTACCTCAACCGTGCTTACGCGATGGCAATGAAGCACATGACCGACACGGCGTTTTCCAAGATAATTTACGACAAATCAAAGATACCCGAATGGTCCAACGAGGTGGGACAGGCAATCGCCGCGGTCGGCGGCGGAAACATTTCGGACGCGGTATCTGTAGTGGGCGTAGGTCAGATGCAGGACGGATATCTTGAACTGATCGAAAACACCATAAACACTACAAAAGAGCTTATGGGTGCTACCGAAAGCGCACTGGGCGACGCAGAGGCAAACAACACGAGTGCGATACTCGCACTTCAGGAAAGCTCACGCATACCTCTTGAGCAGATACGCGCGTCCTACTATCAGTGCATTGAGGATCTGGCAAACATATGGGCGGATATGATGTGCGCGTACTATCCTTCAGAGCGGGCGCTGAACGTGCGCGGAAGAGCCGGCACGGAGGCGTACAGAGTGGATTTCGGACTGCTCAAAGCAGCCGTGCTCCGTGCAAGAATAGATATTGCACAAATAAGCCGTTACAGTGCGGTAAGCGTACAGAATATGCTTGACAAGCTGCTCGAC
>JBJDZF010000106.1:0-5267 GCA_051867855.1 Eubacteriales bacterium | reverse complement strand
GATCCGGTATTGAAGCTCATCTGTTTCACGCCGAAATTCACTTAAAATGGGACCCGACCCATTTTGTCTGCCGCGCAGACACAGTGAATTTCATAATATTTTTGTGCAGCCGCTTGGGTGTCGGAATGGAGAATTATATGAATTTATGTGACATTAAAACAATAAAGCAGATCATGGCGATGTTCTCTCTCAATTTCCGCAAGGAATTCGGTCAGAATTTTCTTACCGATATCGGTATCGTTGAGGATATCGCAGAGAGCTGCTGCGATGACCGCGACAGCACCATACTCGAAATAGGTCCCGGAATCGGCTCTCTTACCCTTGAGCTATCTAAAAGATTCCGCTCTGTCGTAGCTCTTGAGATCGACCGCGGACTTATACCGGTTTTAAAATACACCCTCGGCTCGTGCGAAAATGTCCGCGTCATAAACGAGGACGTCATGAAGGCTGATCTTCCCTCTATTCTCGAGCCGTATTTTGCAAATTCCGGGGTGTCCGTGTGCGCGAATCTTCCCTACTACATCACAACTCCGATACTCATGCGCCTGCTTGAATCGGGGCTTCCGTTCGATTATATCACGGTTATGGTGCAAAAAGAGGTTGCGGACAGACTCTGCGCCGTGCCCGGGGACAAGAACTGCGGTGCCATTACGGCGGTACTTGCCTACTACGGAGTCTCGGAAAAGCTGTTCAACGTCACAGCGTCGCACTTTGTGCCACCGCCGAAGGTCGATTCAGCCGTAATACGCATAAAGCTCAACCGCGACGAAGACAGACCGTATTGTCCGCACGACCGCGACATATTTTTCCGCACGGTACGCGCCGCGTTTGAGCAACGCAGGAAAACGCTTCCCAACGCGCTTGCCGCGGGATTTCCCGATATCGGCAAGGACAATCTTACACGTATGGTTACCTCCTGCGGACTGCCCGAAAACATACGCGGCGAAAAGCTGTCCACCAAGGACTTTGTAAATCTCTCCGATATGATATCCGACGCCATGGATGTCCGACACTGATATGCACGCATCCCCGACGGAAAAATTCCGTCGGGGATGTATGATGTACAGAGATATTCGGTTTGCGGTATGACTACCATCAGTCAACCGCTGTGAATCTGTATGTTGCGCTTACAAAATCGCCCCTTGGCATACTCGCGGGAATCCCGATGCTCATTAGCGTCGCTCCTTTGAACGTACCCTCAAAGCCCGTCACTCGGTAGCTTTTCTTTTCGTCCAGTCCCGCGACCATGAGATATTTCACCTCGTTGTTCACGCTTCCCATTCTGCGGAAGGCGGTAAGAAGTCCATCGTTTTTATCCTTTGATACAAGCATAAAAGCAAAGTAATTAGATGTATGCGGATCTTCCGTCCTGTAAAGGTCGCCGTCGAGCACAAGTCTCTCCATATCTCTGTATTCGGCAACCCTTGCACGTGTCAGTTCCCTGTCCTCGTCTGTGAAAACTGAGGTATCAAGCTCATAACCCGTGGCACCGAGGTGGGCAATATCCGCGCGCGTTGCTTCAGGCGTTACTCTCTTTGTCTGGTGATTCGGAACCATAGAAAAATGGCAACTCATTGCGGATACCGGATACGCAAGCGACGTACCGTACTGTATGTACGTCCTCTCCTCTGCGTCGGTGTCGTCCGATGTCCATATCTGCGGAAAATAATAAAGCATAGCCGCGTCAAATCGAGCTCCTCCGCCCGAGCATCCCTCAAAGAACACATCGGGATTTGCGTTTACTATCCTCTCGCACAGGTCATACAGTCCGAGCGCATATCTGTGGGCAAATTCCGCCTGACGTTCGGGCTCTCTGCCGACGGAAAACGACTCTGTAACATTTCTGTTGTAATCCCACTTGACATATTCTATATGATTCTCACGCAGTACCGAATTTACCGAATCCACGATATAGTCGCGCACATCCTCTCGGGTGAGGTCAAGCATATACTGATGCCTTGAGTAGCATCTCGGGCGCCCGGGTGCGCATATTGCGTAATCGGGGTGCGCACGGAACAGCTCGGAATCCTCACTCACCATTTCCGGCTCGAACCAAAGCCCGAACTTCATACCGAGGGAGTTTACGTACTCTATTATCTCTTTCAGACCGCCATTGAGCTTATCGGTATTGACGACCCAATCCCCAAGCCCCGACGTATCGGACTCTCTCTTCCCGAACCAGCCGTCATCAAGGACAAACGTGTCAATGCCGGTGCCCTCGACAGCCTTTGCAATGGCCTTTAGTTTGTCGTTGTCAAAATTGAAATAGGTCGCCTCCCAGTTGTTGATAACCACCGGACGCGGCACACGCACATATCGCGGATTAATAAGATAATTCCGCAGTGCATCATGTAGCTCACGGCTCATACCTCCTATACCGTCGCTCGAAAAGGCAATTATCACCTCCGGAGTTTCAAATGCCTCTCCCTCGCCGAGCTTCCATCTGAAATCAAAATCGTTAATTCCTCCGGTTACGTTCGTCCTTCCGTTGCTTGAAGCCTCGAGCTTCAAAGTGTAGGACGAAGAATACACGAGCTCAATTCCGATGGCGTTACCCGTATATTCTGTGGTATCTTTATCCACCACGGCAACAAAGGGATTGAGAGTTGCGGAGGAGGTTGTACGCTTTGAGTCCACGGAAAAGGTGCCGTGATGCAACGCGGTACGCTCGATATGCCTCTCTTTAGCCCATGCGCCGTACAGCGATATAACGTCGTAATCATTGCGCGGCAGAGACATGGTAAACGAGTACGCACGGTCAAGCATGAGTGCCCTCTTATCGGCGTTTCTGTATACAGCCCTGCGGGCAATAACGCCGCAGTCATCGTACACGGTATAAAACAGGTCACACTCAAGATCGGTCACCCTGTCCTTCAGATGAAGGACAAGCGTTTCCCCTCCGCGCATCGACGGCATACCGCTTATTTTCGGCTTGTTCTCAAGGATATCGTATCCGTCATAAAGAAGCTCGAGAGCACGGTTTCCATCGGTGCCCGTCACTGCGACGGCAGGCTCGCGGAAATCTCCCGTACCGAAGAAGGCAAGTTCTGTCGGCAGATCGTTATAGGAATAATTTCTCAAATCCTTTCCCGGGGGTGTAGCGGAAAAGGAGGTCGCACCGGACATACGGAATGCTCTCAGATCGTCATGACCGATGGTCTTTCCGAAATACAGATGCTCCGCATAGTTGTTTTCGTCAATGAAGAAAGCATATGTTATTCCCTTTCCGTCAAGATAGAAGATATTTGTTTGGCTGTCATATACCACCGACATATTAAAAACTCCTCAAAATATTGTATTTTCTTTATTACCAACAGCAATATCCGATTGCAACCGGACGGCTGATGCACGTATTTCCCTCGTTATTCACTCTTTTTTCTGTTGTTGTACAGAAACATTGCCACGCCCGCACCGCAGATAAGGAAATATCCGAGTACGCTCAATGCGTCCGGCACCTGCCCGAACACAAAATATCCGATAATGGCGGCAAATACCACCTGTGTGTAATCATAAACCGATATCTCCCGCGCAGGTGCAAATACGTAAGCTCTCGTAATACCGCACTGCCCGAGACAGGCACAGGCTCCGGCAAGCAACAGATACACGGTCTGCCTGAATGTCATCGGTTCGTAGCCGAACACAAGCATCGGCAGGCACACAAGGCAGGAAAACGCTGAAAAATAAAAGATTATACGCAGACCGTTTTCTCCCCGCATACCGAGCTTCCTGACATATGTGTAGGCAATGCCCGCGCACATTCCCCCGATCGCACCGAGCAGTGACGGAAAGGCAAGCGGATTGTCAAATGACGGCTTGACTATACACACGGCTCCGGCAAATGCCACGACAACGCCGATGATCTGTACGAGTTTCGGTCGTTCCTTAAGCAAAAACGCGGAAAAAAGCACGGCAAAAAAGGGGGAGAGCTTGTTGAGCATATTTGCATCGGCAAGCACGAGGCGGTCAATCGCGTAAAAATTGCAAAGCAAGCCGAACGTGCCGAACGCGGAACGCGCAAACAGATATTTTGCGTTTCCCTTTTCAGGCACAAAGCTCACTCTTTTTTTCAGCATAAGGACCGCTATAAATATCAGCGCCACAAAGTTTCTGAAAAAAGCCTTCTGATACGAGGGGATCCCGTCACCCGCGAGGCGAACAAACATAGTCATGAGTGAAAAGCCGACCGCCGCGGACAGTATATACAAAATTCCCTTGAGCGTGGATTTGTTTCTCAATATTACACTTCCAATCGTAAAATCAAGACAAACCGCGCAGGAGATACCTGCGCGTGCCGTCTTTGCGGGGTCAGTCCCCGTTATTTTTCAATATACGTGCGGCGTCGCTCACAAGCTTACGACGAAGCCAGTCCGGAGATACCACTTTGATATCCGCACCCGAGGTAAACAGTATGCCGAGAAAGCTTTCCACGTTGAAAAATTCGCAACTGTATGTGTCTTTTCCGTCCCTGCCTATGATGAACCTGCGCAAATTCATGACAGTCAGCTTGTCCTTGATCTCGAGCGTCGCACTGTACGGCATACGCAGCTGCGTTTCCTCTCCGGAGGACCGATACGCATCCTCCACACCGGAAACAATGTCAATATAATCGGTCTCGTCGCTTTCTTCGTCCATAGTAGGCATGAAAAAGGACTCCGTATAATAGTATCCCCTGCGCTCGGTGCTGTACATCAGCGGTGCGCCGTACACCTTTTTGAGCATGTCGAAATCTCTCTGCGCCTGACGTTGAGAAATCCCGAAACGCTCCGTCATATGTGAGGAATTGGGGTAACACCCGGCGGCTATTTTCTTGTGTATCCACTGGATCCTCGCCAACGCGCTCATAACGTACCCTTCCCATCGCCGTTATCGGCGGCAGATAAGTTTTCGTTTTTGCTTCCGCCGTTGTCGGGTGCGTCCTCTGCCCCGTCCATTACTGCGGCATTATTACTTTTCCCCCGCGTGGCGTCTGCGGAATCGTCGCTCACGCACTCTTCACGCTTTCCCGATACTTCCGATGTTCCCGATGTTTCCGATGACTCCGAGCCACCGTCATTTATGCTCGCCGCACTGCCTTCCCCGTCCTCGGTATCATCCGTTGTTGTGGCAGTGACAAGTTGCGACGAATGTATGCAAAACGCGAATGAAATGAGACGGACCGCACAGTATATGAAAATGCCGAGGCAAACATAATCAAATCTTATATAAGTGTAATTGCCGTGAGCATGTATGATCTGCGCAATCACATCTGGCACCGAGACAAACCCGGC
>JBJDZF010000105.1:0-5311 GCA_051867855.1 Eubacteriales bacterium | reverse complement strand
GGAGGGGATTTTGTCCGAATGGCGCGCGGAGCCTGTCCGCTGTGTCGAAACAAAAAAGGCGGAGCGGATAATTGCCGGTGCCGAGGGCTGGATCTATGATTTCGGTGTAAATTCCGCCGGAGTCTGCACTCTGAAGCTTCACGGCGGGGAAATAGGGCAAAGAATCGTATTGAGGTATGCCGAGCAGATGAAGGACGGGGAGATCTGCCGCGACAGCATTGTTTTCCCCGGCAGATTTGAGGATTACGAACGACTCAATCAGACAGACTGTTATATTTCAGCGGGAAGAGAAAACGAAGAATGGACGCCGTCGTTTACATATCACGGCTTTCGGTATGCACAGGTTCTGGGTATTCGGGAGGATCAGGCGACACGTGATCTGCTTGAGTTCAACATCATTCATTCCGACCTCAGACCGATCGGCGGCTTTTCATGCTCGGATGGTACAGTAAACCGATTGTTTGAGATGGTAAAAAACTCCGACCTTTCGAATTTTTATTACTTTCCGACCGATTGCCCACACAGAGAGAAGAACGGTTGGACGGGGGACGCCGCAATGTCGGCAGACCATATGACGCTGCTGTACGATACCTCGGAGAGCTATCGCGAATGGCTGAATAATATCCGCCTGGCGCAACGGGCGGACGGCGCCCTGCCGGGGATCGTTCCCACCGGCGGCTGGGGCTTTTCATGGGGGAACGGACCGGCGTGGGACAGCGTTCTGTTCCGACTGCCGTATCAGCTGTACCGTTTGCGCGGAAACACGGAGGTTATACGCGAGAACAGGGAGGCGATGCTCGGTTATCTGAAATATATTCTCTCCCGCAGAAACCGCGACGGAACCGTTTGTGTCGGGCTTGGAGACTGGGCACCTGTGGGAAGGAATGCCGATGACGTGCAGACTCCTGCACAGGTGAGTGACAGCATTATGGTAATGGATATGCTCGCAAAGGCAGAGGAGATGTTCTGCGCTGTCGGTGCAACGGAGGATGCGGAATTCGCACGTTGCGGATATCGTGAAATGAGACGGGCAATAAGAGAGCAGCTGATCGACATGCCCACTGCGACCGTTCTCGGAAGAACTCAGGCGGGACAGGCGCTCGGACTGTATTACGGCATTTTTGAGCCGGAGGAGCGCCGCAGGGCATTCGGAGTACTGATGGAACTGATAAGAGAGAACAATGACAATTTCGATTGCGGTTTTCTCGGACTTCACGTGCTGTTTCACGTGCTTTCCCAATTCGGTGAAAGCGAGCTTGCTTACAGGATGATATGCAAATCGGAGTACCCCTCTTACGGGTATCTCATAAAGTGCGGCGAGACATCTCTTCCGGAGGTGTTCCGACGCGAGAGCAAGCCCGGCGAGTCGCATAATCACCATTTTTTCGGGGACATTGCCCGTTGGTTTATGCGGGAGATCGCGGGGCTGAAAATCGACGGATGTCGGTCGGTGACGTTTTGCCCGACGGTTTTCGAAAAGATAACGTATGCCGAGGCATCGTACGAATTGCCGTCGGGACGTGTATGGGTCCGATGGGAAAGGTCGGGGAAAACAGGAAGGCTGGAATACGGTTGCCCGCCGTCGGTAGAGTGCCGGGTGATCCTTCCGGACACGGTACATATGGAAGTCCGATGTGCCGTGACACAGTGAAATCTGATTGCAGAGGTTAAATAATGAGAAGAGAACTTAACGGTTCATGGAATTTAGTGGAGATGCCGTTGGACTGCAAGTCCGAGAGAAAGGCGTTTGAGGAATACGAAGCCGGCAGAGGCTACGCCTGTGAGTTGCCGTGCGATATTCATATGCCGCTTGAAAAATACGGGAAGATCAAGGATCCTGTGGTTGCCGATTATTGTTACGATGCCGAATGGACCGAGAAGCGCTCCTGGTGGTTTTTCAGGGAGTTTGAAGCTGACGGTGAGATGACGGATGCGGACCGTTGCGTTCTCCGCATAGGTGCCATTGATACTCATGCCGAGATCTTCGTCAACGGGATTTCGGTCGGGACGTCGGACAGCGTGCACATTCCTTTTGAGTGTGATGTACTTCCGTTTTTGCGCCGTGGTATAAACCGACTTTCGGTCCGAGTGACCACCGGCCTCGAGCTGATTACGGACAGCGACCTGTCTGAGATAAACTGGGCTGTCAGCGATGAGTCTCCGAACGGATATACCGACAGGGGAGACACACGTCGGGCGTTTGTCCGCAGACCGCAGTACAGCACCGGATGGGACTGGTGTCCGAGGATCGCTACCTGCGGAATTACGGGGGACGTCTGTCTCGAGACCGAAAATGGGGTCGTTGTGCGCGATGTTTGTGTGAGAACGCTGGAAATCGGAGATCCGGCACGTCTTTGCGTAACGGTTAAACTCGAATCGCTTGATTACATCGGGACCCGGGACGGCTCACTGACTGTGCTACTGAAAAAAGGCGGTAAGAGCGTGGCTTGTGAGGAGAGATACGATCTGCTTTTTCCGTCCGGATATTCATATCACACGTTTTATCTGAATGTGCCGGACCCGGAGCTGTGGTGGCCTAACGGTATGGGAAAACAGCCGCTGTATACCGTCTCGGTTTCTGCAAGTGCGGCAGGAAAGGACGCGGCGTATCCCGATTTTCGTATAGGCATCCGTGAGATACGTCTTGACACCTCACGTCGTGAGAACGGTTCACGCCGTTTTTGCCTTACTGTCAACGGTGCAGAGTGCTTCTGCAAGGGGGCTAACTGGATCCCGTGTGATTCCGTATACGCCCGTGTCAGCGACGAAAAGCGATTGCTTTATATCGTCAATGCCGCAAAGGCGGGTTTCAATATGCTGCGTATCTGGGGAGGCGGCGTTTATGAAAGGGACAGCTTTTATGAGCTTTGCGACAGATACGGTATTCTGATCTGGCAGGATTTTATGCACGCCTGCGCGGCTCTGCCGGAACATCGCAGGGAATTCCGTGAGCTTTGCGAAAGGGAGTATGACTATCGCACGAGAGCTCTGAGGAATCACGCCTGCATTGCACTGTTCTGCGGGAATAACGAGAACGCATCCAATTTCAATCCGATAGAACACCCAAACTGGAATCTACCGTTTTCACAGAGCAGGCAGTTCGGATATTCGCTCTCAAACCGTATTGCCTCCGAAGCGGTGCAGCGTAACTGCCCGTATATTCCGTTCTGGAATTCCTCGCCGTACGGCGGAAGCCTGCCTAATGACTGCTTATGCGGAGACGTGCATCATTGGGATTCCTGCATGATGAATCCCGACATGAGTATCCGCACCGACCCGTTTGTATACGACAGTCTGCGCGGTTCGTTCATTTCGGAATACGGATATCCGGGACCGCCCTGCATCGAGAGCATACATGACTATTGCGGCTCCGATGAAACAGATACGGGGAGCAATATCTGGCGTATACATACAAACACCTTCGAAAAGGATACGGTCAGTGCGGGAATACGCAGGCACTATCGCGAGTCCGACGGACTCCGGCTTGAGGAGTATGTTCTGTACGCCGGTATGACGCAGGGGCTGATGCTCGGGTATTCTCTGCAATCCTTCCGTTTTCGCACGGATTGCGGGGGCAGTCTGTTCTGGATGTACGACGACAGCTGGGGAGAGATCGGCTGGTCGGTTATCGACTATTACTGCCGCCGTAAGATCTCATATTATGCGGTCAGGCGTGCGCTCTCGAGCGTAGCGGCTATTATCAGAAAAACGGAGGACGGCTTGGTTTCCGTGATGATTGCCAACGATACCGGAGATGAAATTTCCGGCAACGCGCGCCTCGGATATCTTTCCGCGGACGGAAAACACGACGGGACGGAGACGGTCTCGTATATTGCGCACCCCCACAGCAGGAGCATCGTCTGCACATACCGATTGGGAAATGAGGACCTGCGCAAGGGCTTTATCGTGTTTATACCGGAAAGCGGAAATATGTTGCCTGCGTATCTGTACTGTATGGAGTATCGTAGTCTGGAGCTTCCGGAAGCGATACTTGAAAGCTCATATTGCGATGACGGAGAGGATCTGCTGATAACGGTCGGCAGTAAGACATTTGCTCACGGTATTTATTCCGATGACATACGGTCTGCGGATGATCTGTATTTTGACCTGCTTCCGGGACAGACGCGCACCGTTCGGGTGTACGGAGCGGCGGGAAGCAGACCCGTGATGAAAAGTATTGCGGTGGAAAAGCTCAAACGGCAGGGGGACTGGGTAAAATGAAAAAAATATTGCGCCGGATTCTGTTGTGTACTCTGATGCTGTTCGTTTTGTCTTTATGCATCGGTTGCAAATCAAAAGCGAAAAAGAATGAAGAAACCACAACCGATGTGCCGAAGGATGACGGACAGATCGTCATAATGTCCGGGAATAAATTCAATTACCGCGTTGTGTGTGGGGACAATGCGACGGACGGTGAGAAAAAGGCAACGGGGATTCTCGTCACCGGGCTGGAGGACGCCGCGGGTACGGAAATCGATGTGGTGACGGACTGGGAAGGCGTGCCTGAAAACGAAGAGATCGGCGAGATACTGGTCGGCAGAACCAACCGCCCGGATTCGGAAAAAGCATATGACGGTTTGTCGGAAAAGGACTACATAATACGTGTTTCCGGTAAAAGTATTGTCATTGCGGGCGGCTCGGACGCATCGCTCAAAACGGCAGTTGACTATTTTATGAAACAATGTGTAATTCAAAAAGGAGATCGGATCACTATGAATGCCGATACGGATATTTTAATTACTCTTGACGATTCAAAGGGCATTGCAATCGCCTGCATCGACCCGTCGGTCACATATCTCGACGAACTGAAAAATTCACTTTCGGTCGTTTGCGGTAACGTTACCGTTGAAAGAGACGTCGCCGGCATCAATGCGGCACTCGATACCGAGGTCAATAAGATCGTAATTTTCGCGGGCGCGGATAAGGTGCCTGCCGGAGTTATGAACAGGCTTAATTCCTATCTGAAGTCGGGAGGCAGAATCCTGACTATGGGCGGCCCCGCCTTTGAAACGCAGCTTTACGAATCGGAGGGCGAATGGGTAACGGGCGATCAATTCCTTGTGGATTATGTAAAAAACGTCGCCTCGGATTATGTTCAGACGGTCATTGATGCATCCAAGCGCAGTGACGTGGATTCTCTCAAACATTCCTCCGATGTAAGCAGCCGCCTGACGACGGAGATAGGGGCTTTCGGCGCGCCGAACAGCAAATATCAGCTCCATGTCAGTATGGACAATGTGAATAACTGGGATCTTATAATCAAATCCTTCAATACCCCGCTTTCCAATGTGTAGGGAATAGGATTCTCTCT
>JBJDZF010000104.1:0-5315 GCA_051867855.1 Eubacteriales bacterium | reverse complement strand
TCTCAATCGGCTTTTCATTGGATATTTGCTAACATCCTTATGAGAAGTCCGCTTTTGGAGTGCTTTTTTTATTGGACTCGCTTTTTCGGAGTTGTTAAATACCCCACCCATAATCCTCTTGCATAGTTAAGTAATTATAAAAAATCATACGAAAAAATGACCAATATACAACTTTAATGTCTGTTTGCAAGGATTGACTTTGGATATTCGATAGCCTATAATGTATATAGATTCAATAAAAAATATTCGGGTATACAAATAAATTTTACCAAAATAATAAAATCAGACCCAGTATTGGCTCTTCTGCTTATCTGAATAGTAAATACGAAATTCGTTTGGTGTCAGCCCCGTTTGAATCTTAAACGCAGAGTAAAATGTGTTAATTGATGTATATCCGACCGCCTTACATATCTCAGAGATCGATTTATCGGTTTGTGTCAGAAGCTCGCACGCACTGTTGATCCTCAGAAAGGTTTTTCTCTGTTGAAAGGTTTGAGAATATTGGTTGAATATGTGGCGATTGATTTGCTTTTCGCTTATATAAAGCTTTTGTGACAAAGAGCCGGCTGTGACATCCGTCATGTATTCGGTTGACAGAATATTATTGATTTTTTCGAGAATGTCTCCCGGAACACGGAGACTCGGATGCTTTACGGTGTTTTCACAGGGAATTGATACAATTTCGATATCTGTATCGGGTGATTGAAAAGCCGAAAGCATTCCAAAGACAATTTGAAGGAAAATCGCAAACATGGTTTCGGTCGCAAAAGGCTGTGAGGATTGATCCATATCTTTAAGAAGTTTAAATGCCGATGAGAACCGTTCCATAGGTGGGACGATTATGTAGGATTTTGAACCAAATACGGATTCCAATGCCGAAAATAGGTCACTGTCCGATTCGGCTTTCCCTTCACTGTGATTGTAATACAAAAAACCTATGCTTAAAATGTCTCTTTTGCCGTTTACACCGGCACGATGCATATATCCGGGGTGAATGACCGCAAACGAGTTTTTGACGAGCGAAAAGTTTTTGTCTGCAAAATACAGGTGACAGGAGTCGACATCCGAAAACAGTATCTCATAGTAGAAATGGGAATGAAAAGACTTTTGAGGATTGAAAGCAATGTTCTGATATGAACTTTCATTATGAATCATAAACTTGAATTTTACATTGTTTATGTCCCAGACATATGAATCAAGATTTGAGTAAACCATACTTGTTCATCCTCCCGGCTCGATATCCAGCGGATTAATGATATCATAAATGAATTTTTGTGTCAAGACTTCAAAGCCGGCAAAAGTTGGATGATACCATACAAAACATATATAAATGCTTTATTATCAAAAAACGTACAGATATTACGAAAAATCAAAATCAGAAACGGACGGTGATTTTATGAATAAATTTGAAGGTGTATTTACGGCTCTCCTCACTCCGTTTGATAAAAACGGAAAGGTCAATCGCAGGGCTCTCGAGGAACTTATCAAATTCAACTTGAAGCAGGGGGTGCACGGGTTCTACGTCTGCGGAAGTACGGCAGAGGTATTTATGCTTTATCCGGAGGAGAGAAGAGAGGTATATGATATTGTCAGAAACTGCACTGACAGCGATGTGACACTGATCGCTCATATCGGCTCGATAAACGAGCTTGAGGCCATTGAACTCGGGAAATATACGTCGGCTATCGGGTATGATGCTGTTTCCTCGGTGGCGCCGTTTTATTATAAATTCAGTTTTGAAGAGATACGTGAGTATTACAACCGCGTTACGGATGCCTCCGGACTGAAAATGCTGGTTTATAATTTCCCTGCGTTTTCGGGAGTAACTCTCGGCGTTGACCGTCTTTCCGAATTTCTTCGCGATGACCGTTTCCTCGGGATCAAGCATACAAGTTCGGACTTCTTTGCGCTTGAGCGTTGTAAATCACTTTTCCCGGAGAAGATAATATACAACGGCTTTGATGAGATGTTTTTGTCGGGAATAAGCATGGGCGCCGACGGAGGAATCGGAAGTACATACAACTTTATGGCAGATAAATTTGTAAAAATACGTGATCTGTTTAATTCGGGCGATTATGCGGCGGCAAAAGAAATACAAACCGAGGCAAACCGGATAATCTCAATCCTCTCACAGCTCGGTGTAATGCAATCCGAAAAGGAAGTTCTTAACCAAATGGGATTTGATTTCGGAGTTTGCCGTCATCCGTTCGGAGAGCTTTCGGATGATCAGAAGGCACTCATACGCAGGGAAATTACCGAAAGGCTCTGATATAATGGTAATACTTAAACACGGAGGTCTGAATGACTCGGAATATTTCTTATGAAAATGTAAAAATCACCGATGGATTCTGGTATCGAAAGCAAGAGATGATCAGAAAAGTGACTCTCGGAAATGTATATGACAGATTCAATGATACCGGAAGGATAGATGTTTTCAAGTGCGACTGGAAGCGTGGGATGCCGTCTAAACCTCATTATTTCTGGGATTCCGATGTTGCGAAGTGGATTGAATCCGTGGCGTATCTGACAAGAATCGAAAAAATTCCCGAATACGAGGAAAAAGTGGACAGCATAGTTGACCTTATTGAAAAAAATCAATGGGATGACGGGTATTTCAACACTTATTTCACGGTCCTTGAGCCTGAAAAAAGGTTTACCGAAAGAAAAAAGCATGAGCTGTATTGTGCAGGTCACCTTATTGAGGCAGCTATTGCTTATAAGCAGGCAACCGGTAAAGATAAACTCCTGCGCTGTATGATAAAATATGCCGATTACATTGACAGGATATTCAGAATTGAAAAAAAAGCGGAGTTTGTTACGCCGGTACATGAAGAAATCGAACTTGCACTCGTAAAGCTTTACAGAGAGACGGGAGAAAAGAGATATCTTGATCTCGCAAGCTTTTTTCTTGAGAACAGGGGGACCGGCAATGAAGAATACGTAAGGGATGACTCTCCCGAGATGTCACAGGATCACGCGAAAATAAGAAATCAGAAAACAGCAGAGGGGCATGCCGTACGTCAGCTGTATCTCTGCTGCGGAATAGCCGATGTGGCTGCGGAGACAGGGGATCAAAGTCTGTATGATATCTGCATGGAAATATTTAATGATATTGTCACGCGGAAAATGTATATCAGCGGAGGCTTGGGCTCAAATTGCAACACGGAGGGCTTTGACGAAGATTATTATTTGCCCAACGAATACGCATATAATGAAACCTGCGCTTCTGTCGCAATGGCATTATTCTGTTTGAGAATGCAGAAGCTTTCACATTCCTCTGCCTTTGCGGATGTGATCGAAAGAGAAATGTATAACGGAATTATTTCCGGAGTATCGCTTGACGGAAAAGCATTCTTTTATGAGAATCCGTTGGAGATAAACCTGGCGGCACGGAAACGTGTATACGGACCCAAGCAAATCAGGCATTTTCCTGAAACGCAGAGAATAGAGGTGTTTGAGTGCTCATGTTGCCCTCCCAACATAACAAGGTACATTGCTTCTTTGGGGGATTATATCTATTCGGAAGATAACGATGTCATATTTGTGAATCAATATGTGGCATCAGAAACCTCATATAAGGGTTCAAGATTTATTCAGGAGACCGATTACCCTCTCACGGGTTCCGTTAAGTTTACATATGAGGGAGAATCCGTCAAAATTTTCGGTTTTCGTATTCCTTTCTGGTGCTCCGATTACTCATTCAAAAGAAACGGGTGTAACATCAGGACCGACGATATCAAGGACGGATATTTATTTGTAAGCCTGAAGGATAAGGATACGCTTGCCATAGACTTTGATATGCCGGTGAAGATATATCATGCAAACCCAAAAGTCGCGGATGACTGCAACCGTGTGGCGCTCATGCGCGGTCCGGTACTGTATTGTCTCGAGAGAGCGTCGGAAGAGAAGATATCCGATGAAAGAATTAACCTGCGCTCCGTGAGGATCAAAGACAGAAATCATTTTTCGCTTTCAAAATCCGAAAAGTTCTATTTTCCCCGCATATCGGTAAGGTGTGAATACAACAACGCAATTGATAATAAGGATTTGTATTCTTACAATGATTCATTCGGTTATTCCGAAAGCGATCTTAAATTCATTCCGTACTATGCTTTTGCCAACAGCGGTGAAAGCGATATGATAGTCTGGATATGTGATTGAGCTGTCGTTTTCCGTCTGTCGCAAGAGTTATTTTTCCATAGAGAACAAAATTTAAATAAAAATATATGGAGGAAAATCATGAAAAAAGCAGTTTCGATTGTTTTGGTATTGTTTATGCTCTCGTCGCTTGCCTGTGCTTTTACGGGTACGGCAAGCGCAGAGGTCTCCCCCGTATGGGACGGGAGCATTGCCGACGGATTTGACGGAGGCACGGGAAGCGCCGACGATCCTTATCTCATAAGCAGCGGAAGGACCCTTGCATTCCTTGCCCAATCCGTAAATTCGGGTACGACCTACAAGGGTATGTATATCAAGTTGACCGATTCCATAGACCTCAATAATATCGCATGGACACCGATAGGATATTATTTCGGCAGTACCAAGGATTATATCGCTTTTTGCGGAAATTTTGACGGTGGCGGTAATTATATCAGCAAGCTCAAGGTTGCCGCATATACGGGCGAAAAAACTCTCGGGACGACCGGAACCGGACTTTTCGGAATGATAATCGACGGTTCGGTATCGAATCTCGGAATAGAAAGCGGCGAGGTTACGGTCACCGGTAAATGGGGCGGAGGGATCACCGCGTATATCAGCGGAGTTTCCTGTGAAGTTAAAATATCAAACTGTTATAACAAGGCAAACATAATTGTTGCCGGAGCTTCAAGCCAGGAGTCGATATGTGCGGGCATCGCCGGTTTTTCCGGGAACCAGAGAGTGACCGTTGAAAACTGCGTAAACTACGGAAATATTACATATACCTCCGGAAAGACATCATCAATGCTGGCGGGAATATGCGGAAGGGCGTTCGGCGGTAGCTTCACGTCCTGCTATAATACGGGAAATATTGATTCCGGCACGGCAACGGGTGGAGGACTTTGCGGAACGATAGGAAGCGCCGAGTTTCATATCACCGACTGTTGCTCATCCGGTGTCGTAAGCGGAAGCGGTGTGAACGGATATCTCTTCGGCAAAGCAACCTATACCGGGACCAATGCACACAGCTTTGAATCACTCAAAGCGTATACGGGAACATATGGGGACAGCTCCGCCGCAAACAAGGCGGACGGATATGCGGGAGATTTTGCAGACGGCACAACGTCCGATCTTGACGATTATGTCACCGTTCTCAATGAAGTGCTGAATGTGCCGAC
>JBJDZF010000103.1:0-5327 GCA_051867855.1 Eubacteriales bacterium | reverse complement strand
AAAGCTTTTGAAAGGGGTGCGGGGGAAATCTTTTCACTTGAAAAGTTTCCCCCGCAAAAACATAATCATTTCAATTTTTTTTACTTTTTATGATATTCATAAGGATATAGATCACGATGAGCAATGCAACGGTGCTCCCGAGGATGGCGTACATTGCGGGTATGCTCACCTTATTATCGAAGAAATACAGGTTACAGTCGACGGAATCTTTTATCCTGTCGACAATCTCCGTGGGAATCCCGATATCAAGCATTTCCGTATAAACGCCACGCATGGCGTGGTTACGGACAAGAGAAGTACCGTATGTTCCGGGCAGGAAAAGGATCACCTTCTGCAATCCGTCGGAGAACTGGGAGATCGGCATATATGCGCCGCAGATAAAGCCGTAGCAGGAGCTGACGACTGTTCCGACGGCGGACATCTGTCCCTGCGTGCTCAGAAAGAAGTTGATAATGCTGGATAGGGCCGTGCCGAACATCACGAGCAGGAAGATATCGAGCAAAAGCAGAAGCACATCGGAGACGCTCATGTACCAACCGACGGCGGTTATGTAGACAAGGCAGATCCCGGTTGCGCCGACGCAGATAATAAGCGTAGACATAAGCGACGAAACATAATAACCCATGGCGAGCGCCTGGGGTCTTACGGGAGAGACGGTAAAATCTCTTATGCTTCCGTTTGCTCTGTCCTGAACGAGCAGCATATTCGAGCAGAACGCGACAGTCACGCAGGAGACCGCGAGTATCGATGAAATGAGCTGACCGCCCACGCAGCCGTTTATCAGCTTGTCGGGAATGTCCATTCCCTCGGGAATGGACATGGTGAAGCTTTCACGGTATATCTTTCCGAGAAAGGTGGAATAGAGAACAAGCAGGATCACCGGTGTTATCAGGGAGGTGAAGAACATCCCCTTATCCTTGAAAAAAAGCTTTGTATTTCTCTTTATCAGAGCGCAGAGCGTGTTCATTTTTCCGTACCTCCCGTGAGTTTTTTTCCTGTTACAGCAAGGAATACGTCGTCCATTTTACCTTTTTCTATCTCGTAATCGCGGAAGATCTCGGGATAACGTATGATAAGCTGTGTCGCCATTTCGGTGTTGTCCACCGACACGCGGTAGGCGTCACGTATTTTTTCAAACGGTCTTTGAAGCTTTGCGATCTCCTCCTCGCTTACCCCGTAGAGTGTGATGAAGTCGCCGGTGTAGGTGTTTTTCAGCTCAAGCGGAGTGCCTTTTGCCGAGATTTTTCCGCTGTCGAGAATAATTACGTAATCTGCCTGCGCCGATTCCTCCATGTAATGAGTGGTGAGAAACACGGTCATGTTCTCGCTTTTGCGCAGGTCGCCGATGACATTCCAAAGCAGCTTTCTTGTCTGGGGGTCGAGTCCCGTGGTCGGTTCGTCCAGAATGAGAATTTTCGGGTTGTGCAGCAGGGCGCGCGCAATATCTATACGCCGGCGCTGACCGCCCGAGAGTTTGCCGACCGTGCGGCGCATCAGATCCGTGAAATCGAGAAGCTCCGCGAGTTCTTTCAGCCTTGTCTCAAAGGCATCGCCGTATATACCGTAAAGCGCAGCGCGGC
Source organism: Eubacteriales bacterium (assembly GCA_051867855.1). Lineage (GTDB taxonomy): Bacteria > Bacillota > Clostridia > Oscillospirales > CAG-272 > HGM12713. The sequence continues at coordinate 3,747 of JBJDZF010000103.1, read as the reverse complement.
TTTTGAGATTGTCGTAAACCGTAAGCGATCTGTCAAGCACGGAATTCTGAAAGACTACTCCGAGAGTTCCTTTTATTTCGTTTGGTTCACTGTCAAGATCGTGACCGTCGATGACAATTTTGCCTTTATCCTTGCGGAGTTGACCGCACATGATGTTAATTGTGGTTGATTTTCCCGCTCCGTTGACTCCGAGAAAGGCGAACAGTTCGCCCTCTTTTACGCAGAAGTTCAGATCCTGTACTGCTTTAACGTTGCCGAAGCTTTTGCTCAAGTCCCTGATTTCGATTATATTGTTCATGTTTCCTCCCCGTATTTCATCATCGCCGTGAATACTTCGCTCATCATCCGCGCGATATCATCCATAGTGAATATATTTATGCCCTGTGCGAAAAGGGAAGCGAAGCCGTAGGCGTAAACTGACATATGGTTGTACAGCCTCCTTGCCTTTTCCGAATCGATGCCGCGGCTGTCCTTCAATGCCTCGAGCACTGTCGGTGAGTTTTCGTCAAACTCGGGAAGAAAGTGCGTAATCGTTTCCGAGCCGTTTCCGGACATGAACAGCAGCTTGAAAAGCTCCGGTTCGTCCTTGGCAAATTCGATATATTTCATTCCCGCGCCCTTGAATGGGACCGTTTGTCCGAGACCCTCGCGAAGATAATCGGTGTAAAGAGTTTTTGCCTTTTTTGTCACCTCATCCCGTATCTCGCCGATGCTGTCGAATACGGTAAACAGCGGCGCGGTCGATGTATGCAATGCATTTGCAAGGCTTCGGGCGCTCAATGCCGACATCCCGCCCGCGCGGACAATACCGAACGCCGCGTCTGTTATCTGTTCCTTTGTGTATTTTGTTTTTGGGGGCATTTGCGCTCTCCTTTCGATAACATACGTTACATAACATATGTTATGAAACCGATTATAACATAACCGTATCGCGTTGTCAATACCTGTTTGATATATTTTACGCGGAAAGCGCAAAAAAGCACGGAAAATGTCCTCTTCCGTGCTTTCTGTTCCTTTGACGGTGTATTATATGCCGATGGAGACGGTGTATTCCATAATACTGTCAATGCGAGCTGCATATTCCCCGTCGGGTGTCCGACGGAAAACGGCATTTTTGGACCGTAACTTAATAATTATTGTGAGAAGAATTAAAAATTCGGTTGACTTTATGTCCCCAAACAAATATAATGTTAGTACGGCGGTTTTTAACGGTGGTGACTCAAAAAGACGGTGCCGTGAACCTGTCGTGACATCGGGGAATCCGTTTACACGCAGTTAAAAGAGGGGATTCGTTAAAGTATGTATGATATACAAGTTACCGGGCGTTCATGGGTGGAGATAGATCTCGGGCAGCTCGGAAGAAATTATGAAATATTTAAAAAGAGTTGTTCGCGTGACTGCGAGGTTATGGCAGTGGTCAAGGCCGACGCGTACGGTCACGGAGACGTTGAGGTAAGCCGCACCCTTAACGGAATGGGGGTAAGACAGTTCGCCGTTTCAAACGTGCTTGAGGCAATCACCCTGCGCAAGGCGGGTATTGAGGGAGAGATACTCATACTCGGCTTTACGCCTGTCGAAATGGCTTCATGCCTCGTCGAATACGATATAACCCAGACGTTGATCTCGGAACGGTACGCAAGCGAGCTGTTGTCCGCTCCGGGGGCACACACGATCAAATGTCAGTTTGCCGTGGATACCGGGATGAACCGCATAGGACTTGACGCCGACAATACTGCGGAATGTGAACGCGTTATTCGGGAATACGCCCCGAAGTGCCGCCTCAACGGACTTTTTACGCATCTGTGTGTAGCCGAAAGCACGGATGATGACAATATTGCATTCACCGTCGGACAGGTGGAAAAATTCAGGCGCGTGGTACAGTCGGTCGACGATCTGCGTCTGCCGTATCTGCACTGTCTCAATTCCGCAGGCGCGATGTACTTTTCGGATGTCTGCCGCGGCTTTGAGAGTATCGTGCGTCTCGGGATCGTGCTCTACGGGCTCAAGCCCGACTTTTCGAGCGTGCTTCCCGACGGTATTAAGCCCGTGCTTCGTTGGAAAACGGTAGTGTCGATGGTCAAAGAGATTGACGGGGGAGAATATGTGGGGTACGGCAGGAGTTTCCGCGCGCCGGGCAAAATGCTTATTGCCACATTGCCTACCGGATATGCGGACGGTTACAGCCGCCTGCTCTCAAACTGCGGCTGTGTTTACATAAGAGGGATGCGTGCGCCCGTAGTGGGGCGTGTGTGCATGGATCAGATGACGGTTGACGTAAGCGATATCGACGGAGTTCGGGACGGGGACGAGGTTGAGCTTATCGGGGAGCACTTCGGCGCCGACGATATGGCTCGGCTTATCGGAAGTATCGGGTACGAGGTCGTCTGCAATATATCGAAAAGAGTTGCACGGATCTATAAGAACGGGCAGAGTTTATGACGCGCCGCGATGGCGCCAATGCCGGTGTTATTTATATTTACAGGGTATTACGGAGATGAATTAGGATATGGATTATACGGATAAAAGAATAACCGTTGTTTGCGGGGGAATTTCAACCGAGCGTGAGGTGTCGATAAGGAGCGGAAAAGCCATTTACGAGGCGTTGCTGGGCGCGGGGTACAAAAATGTCGCGCTGTTCGACCTTTTGCAGAATAATCTTAACACACTGCTTGCGGAGAGTCCCGACCTTGCATTTCTCGCCCTTCACGGAAAGGGCGGAGAGGACGGCTGTATACAGGGGGCGCTCGAGCTTGCGGGAATACGCTATACGGGATCGGGCGTTGCTGCAAGTGCCGTTTGTATGGACAAAATTCTGACTAAAAAACTGCTTTCTTTTCACTCAATACCGACACCCGCGTTTGTGGTGCTCGAAAACGGGGAATGTCACGATGCGGGCAGATCGGCAGATCTTATTATCGAAAAGCTCGGACTGCCCGTGGTGCTCAAATCTCCGTGCCAGGGTTCAAGTATAGGTATTGTTATTGCCAATGACCGGAAAGGCGTTGAGCAGGGAATAGGCGAAATACTGCGCTTCGGCGACAGACTTCTCGCGGAGAAATTTACGGACGGTACGGAAGTTACACTGCCTCTTACCGGAAACAGGAAAATATGTACGTATCCCGTTATTGAGATCACATCGGAGAATTCGTTCTACGATTACACTTCAAAGTATACTCCGGGAATGTCGCATCATATAATTCCGGCACGAATCGACGCGAACGATATCGAAAAAATCAGGGAATACGGCTGCCGCGCATACCGCGCGGCGGGCTGCCGCGGCTTGGCAAGGATCGATTTCATCGTCGATAAAAAAGCCGGTCCCATGGTCATAGAAATAAATTCTCTGCCCGGAATGACGGAAACCAGCCTTTTCCCCGATGCCGCAAGATACGACGGTGTCAGCTTCCCTCAACTCGTGGACAGAATAGTCAAACTTGCATTTTCGGAGGAATAGGAGTATTATGGGTATTTCTTGCGGAGGGGAACTTCTTGAAAGAAGTTCCCCTCCGCGCCACCCTTCAAGAACTTCAGACTTGGATAAACTATAACAGGTTTGAAAGCTTTTGAAAGGGGTGCGGGGGAAAGCTTTTCCCTTGAAAAGTTTCCCCCGCAAAAAAATATACCCGCTTTTTGGCCTGCCCGAGCGGATTCGAACCGCTGGCCTTCAGAGTCGGAGTCTGACGCGCTATCCAGCTGTGCCACGGGCAGGTATCGGCAGGGGTTATTATATCACAGATTCAGTTTTTT